>JADYZK010000385.1 GCA_020853175.1 Bacteroidales bacterium | reverse complement strand
CCGCTTTTCGGAAAAAAAACTTTTTGGCACCAGACGAAAAAAACCTGATCTTGTGGCTTAGCCTTCCGCTTATTGGAATTTTTTTGTTTTTTTCTTTGTTCCGATCCACCCTGCCGCATTGGACCGGTCCTGCCTACAACACCTTAATTATATTGGCTGCGGCCTATCTTTCTGAGCCAAGAAAGAAGACTTCAAAGCACTTCTTTTTTCCTCCTTCCATCCAATGGGCTATGGCTATATTGCTCATCTTCATTACTGTAGGAAGTATTCAAATCAAGTTTGGAATCATTCCCGACAACAACAAGCAACCGTATCACCAATTGGGAAAAAACGATGTGTCATTGGATATGTTTGGCTGGAGGGCATTGCTTCCTGCATTTGAAAAGGTTCGAAACACACATTTGCTAACCGGCGATATGAACGAACAAGACGGCATCATTGGCGAAAACTGGTTTCCGCTTGCTAACTTAGATTACTATGTTGCACGTCCTTTAGGTCTTAAAGTGATGGGTCTTGGCAAACCTTCAAGGTTACATAAATATTTATGGATGAATGATTTACGTGGTGGACTTCAGCAAGGCGACAGCTTTTGGTACATTACCAACAGCCGCGACTACAAACATCCTAAGGAGGTTTACCAAGGCAAGTTCAGTTCGATCATCGCTGCCGATACCATTGAAATTTCAAGAGGAAACCAACCGGCAAAAAGGTATTTTGTTTTTCTTTTAAAAGACCTTAAAAAACCCCAACCTTCGTTTTTTTCAAAATAGGCATAAAAAATGGGGAAATTTTTATTCCCCTTTTTTCAAAAATTTTATCCCTTATAGGCCGGAATACCTGTGATTTCATGTCCGGTGATGAGCAAGTGTACGTCGTGCGTTCCTTCGTAAGTAATCACCGATTCGAGATTCATCATGTGTCGCATCATTGGAAAATCATTTGTAATTCCCATAGCACCAAGCACTTGACGTAAATCACGAGCAATGTTTAAGGCCATCTCCACATTGTTGCGTTTGGCCATAGATATTTGGGCAGGAGTAGCTTTTCCTTCGTTGCGCAGCACGGCCAAACGCCAAACAAGAAGCTGTGCCTTTGTAATTTCAGTCAATGCTTCGGCCAGTTTCTTCTGCTGAAGTTGGAATCCGCCAATAGGTTTTCCAAACTGATGCCGTTCGAGTGAATACCTCAGCGCGGCATCATAACAATCCATAGCAGCGCCAATTACACCCCAAGCTATGCCATAACGTGCAGAACTTAAACAACTTAAAGGTCCTTTTAAACCTTTCACGTTAGGAAGCAGGTTTTCTTTCGGAACTCTTACATTATCGAACACCAGCTCACCGGTAACCGAAGCCCTGAGCGACCACTTGCCATGTGTTTCGGGCGCTGTGAAGCCTTCCATTCCCTTTTCAACGATCATTCCACGGATAATGCCTTGTTCGTCTTTGGCCCAAACCACCGCCACATCGGCAATGGAAGAATTGGTGATCCACATTTTGGCTCCATTGAGCAAATAATGATCGCCCATATCTTTGATGCGGGTGATCATGCTTCCGGGATCGGAGCCATGATTGGGTTCGGTAAGCCCAAAACAGCCAATCCATTCACCGGTTGCCAGCTTGGGTAAATACTTTCGGCGTTGTTCCTCGGAACCAAAAGTGAAAATCGGGTACATCACCAATGAGGTTTGCACCGAAGCCATGGAACGCACACCCGAATCGCCACGCTCCAGCTCTTGCATGATGATGCCATAAGCCATATAATCCATTCCAGCTCCACCGTATTCTTCGGGAATAAAAGGGCCGAAAGCCCCAATTTCGCCCAGCTCTTTGATGAGGTGGCGCGGAAAGACAGCCTTTTCAAAATTCTCTTCAATGGTGGGTTTGATGGAACGGTTTACCCAATCGCGCACGGCGGCACGAACAATTTTATGCTCATCGCTAAAAAGATCGTCCACCATAAAGTGGTCAGGGGCAGTATATTGAACTGTTGTTGCCATAATTTCTTGTTATTACTTGTGGTTTTTTGCAGCGTTAAAAATAAATCTTTCTTTCTTGCGCCTTTCAGAAAGCGATTAAGTATCTTTTGTTTCAGAGAAATGCACCTCTATACCCGCCAATCTTTTGGTGATTGAGGTTTGTTTTGCAGAATGGCTTCAATTTTTTCCATCACAGCAGGAGTTAATAGGTCAACATATTGCAAAGCTTTCAGGTTTTCCTCGAGTTGTGAAACCGTTGAAGCTCCTGTAATGACAGTGCTTACATGCGGGTTTTTCAAACACCAAGCGAGCGACATTTGAGCCAGTGTAATGTTCAAATCTTTGGCAATAGGCTGAAGTTGAGCTGCTTTGGTAATTTTTTCGCGTCCATCGGGTGTTTCGAAACGCTGTTTGAGCCATTCATTTTCTTTCAGACTTAAGCGACTGCCTTCCGGGAATCCTTGGGCATATTTATTGGTAAGCACACCACTTGCAAGCGGACTCCAAATGGTTGTTCCCAGACCAATTTCTTCGTAAAGCGGCAAAAAGTCCATTTCAATTTTTTGCCTGTTAAACATATTGTATTCAGGCTGTTCCATCAAAGGTGGAATCAAATGTTCGCGGCGGGCGATAAGATAAGCTTCCTTAATTTGTTCCGCCGACCATTCACTTGTGCCCCAATAAAAGGCTTTGCCTTGGTTCACAACGTGGTTCATGGCCCGTACAGTTTCTTCAATAGGCGTGTAAATGTCGGGGCGATGGCAAAAAATCAAATCTACATATTCAAGACCCATTCTTTCGAGGGCTGCATCGGTGCCTTCGATAATATGTTTGCGCGACAAACCACTATCGTTTGG
>JADYZK010000384.1 GCA_020853175.1 Bacteroidales bacterium | reverse complement strand
TTTTAAAGACAGGGTGATCCTGACCGAAAAACCGGAATTGGTATTCGAGGGTATGGCTTTAGCCGGTTATGCCATTGGCGGCGATGAAGGGATTCTTTACCTGCGTTATGAATACCGCTATATGAAAAATTATCTTGAAGATGTGCTTCAAGGCATGCGCGATCAGAACTTACTGGGCGAAAATATTGGGGGCATCATCTGTTTTAATTTCGACATCAGAATTCAGTTTGGTGCAGGTGCTTATGTTTGCGGCGAAGAGTCGGCCCTGCTCGAATCTCTCGAAGGCAAGCGCGGCGAACCACGCGACAAACCTCCTTTCCCGGTCGAAAAAGGCTATCTGAACCAACCCACCATCATCAACAATGTTGAAACGTTTGCCACCGCGGTGCGCATCATCGAAAATGGCGGCGAATGGTTTACCCAGTTTGGTACCGAAGATAGCACAGGAACTAAAATTCTCAGCATCTCGGGCGATTGTATGTTCCCTGGAGTTTACGAGGTCAATTGGGGCTTCAACGTAGAAGATATGCTCGATATGGTTGGTGCTTATGATGTTCAGGCTGTGCAAGTTGGTGGGCCATCAGGGACTTTAATCGGCCCCGACGAATTTCATCGTACCTTGGGTTATTCCGACCTTTCAACTGGCGGTTCAATGATTATTTTTGGTCAACAGCGCAATCTGCTGAAAGATGTGGTGCTTAATTTCATGGAATTTTTTATTGATGAATCTTGTGGCTCATGTAGCACTTGCCGCAATATGCCTCAGGTGATGCGCAACAAATTGGTGAAAATTCTCAACGGAAAAGGCGTGAAGAACGACCTAAGCGACCTGCGCGAATGGAGTAAGGTGCTTCTTGCCAGTCGCTGCGGCTTAGGTCAAACGGCAGGAAACCCCATTGTAAGTAGCTTGAAAAACTTTAAGCCTCTCTATGATAATTTGGTGCAAAAAGAAGTGGAATTTGACGAAGGTTTCGACCTTACTGCCTCGGTTCAAAGCTCTTGTAACTACGTTGGCAGGGTTCCTAAGTTTCACCATCATTAATTCATTCACCTGATAATATATTCAAGATGAGTAATTTAATAAAATTCAAGATTGATGGAACCGAGTGTATGGCCGAAGCCGGAACGTTTATCGTTGAGGCAGCGCGTCAAAATGGCGTTTTCATCCCCACGCTTTGCAATATGCCCGGGGTGAAACCAAAAGGTTCATGCCGTATATGCACGGTGCGCATCAACGGTAGGTTAATGACATCGTGTACCACACCGGTTACCGATGGAATGGAAATTGATTCAAGTTCTCCCGACATCATTGATTTGCGCAAAAGTATTGTTGAACTGCTTTTTGTGAGTGGAAACCACTTTTGCCCGGCTTGCGAAAAAAGCGGTAACTGCGAGCTTCAAGCACTGGGCTACCTCTACCAAATGATGGTGCCACGCTATCCTTATGATTTTCCTTTGAGGGAAGTGGATGCCAGTTCGCCCAAAATTATAAAAGACCAAAACCGCTGTATCCTCTGCAAACGCTGCATCAAATCCATCAAGGATGAAGACGGAAAATCATACTTCGCCTTTCGCAGCCGTGGCAACCATCTCGAGGTTGTTCTCGATGCCGAGCTGGCAAGCACTATGACCGATGAGCTGGCCGAAAAGGCCATGCAAAACTGTCCGGTAGGTTCTATCCTTGTAAAAGAAAAGGGCTTTGAAACACCTATTGGCAAACGAAAATTTGATCATCAACCCATTGGAAGCGATATCCATATTTAATGATAGGAGGCAAAAATTATGAGTAAACCCGTTTTAGCAACAACGTCGTTGGCCGGCTGTTTCGGCTGCCACATGTCAATATTGGATATTGATGAACGTATTCTTCAACTCATTGAACTGGTTGAGTTTAACAAATCTCCGGTGGATGATATCAAAACTTTTACCAAACCGGTTGATATTGGCATCATTGAAGGGGGCTGCTGCAATAGCGAAAATGTTGAGGTTTTGCGTTCGTTTCGTAAAAACTGTAAAATTCTAATATCATTGGGCGAATGTGCCATTATGGGCGGGTTGCCTGCCTTGCGCAACGGCATTCCCGTTGAGGAATGTTTGCACGAAGCATACATTGGCGGCCCTACTGTTCAATTGAATACAAAGCATATTTTGCCCAACGATGATGAGCTGCCCATGCTATTGGATAAGGTGTATCCTTGCCACGAGATCGTGAAAATTGATTATTTTCTCCCGGGGTGTCCGCCGCGTGCCGACCTTATTTGGGATGCCCTTGTGGCCCTCATCACCGGCGATCCGTTAAAGCTGCCTTACGAAGTAATAAAATTTGACTAACCCTAAACTGCAAAGCATCATGTCAAAAAAAATAACCATCGAACCTGTAACCCGCGTTGAAGGTCATGGAAAAGTTACCATCCACATGGACGACTCAGGTAACATAGAGCAAAGTCGCTTACATATTGTCGAATTTAGAGGGTTTGAGCGTTTTGTGCAAGGCCGTCCTTATTGGGAAGCTCCGGTTTTGGTGCAGCGTCTGTGCGGCATTTGTCCGGTAAGCCACCACCTGGCAGCTGCCAAAGCCCTCGATGTAATTGTAGGTGCCGGAACAGGCCACGGCCTCACGCCTACGGGCGAAAAAATGCGTCGCTTGATGCACTACGGACAGTTTTTTCAGTCGCACGCCCTCCATTTCTTTCACCTGAGTGCGCCCGATTTTTTGTTTGGAATTGATGGCGATCCTGCTATACGCAACATCATTGGCATTGCTTTAACACATCCTGAACTGGCCGTTCAAGGTGTAATGATGCGCAAATTTGGACAAGAGGTCATCCGTGCCACTGCCGGAAAGAAAATTCACGGAACAGGAGCCATACCTGGAGGTATCAACAAACACCTCACCATTGCCGAGCGTGATGAATTTCTTCTCGGCGCTGATCCGCTCAACGCAGATAAAATGGTATCGTGGGCCGAAGGAGCACTCGATTTCTTTAAATCGTATTATGCTGCTAACAAAGATTTCATTGACAATTTTGCTTATTTCCCAAGCAACCACCTGAGTTTGGTGCGCGAAGACGGTGCCCTCGACATCTATCACGGCGTTTTGCGGGCGGTGGATACAAATGGTAAGAAAATCTTAAATGATGTTGATTACCAGGAATATGCCGATCACATTGAAGAAGAGGTGCGCAGTTGGAGTTATATGAAATTCCCTTATCTGAAGGCTTTAGGAAAAGAAAAAGGATGGTATCGCGTTGGACCTTTGGCGCGTTTAAACACCATTGATTTCATCCCATCGCCGATCGCGCAGCGTGAATTTGAAATCTATAAGGCTTTAACGCATGGCAAACCCAACAACCATTGCATGATGATGCACTATGCCCGCTTGATAGAAACTTTACACGCCGCCGAAATGATTCGCGAACTGCTTCATGATCCCGATCTGCTTGAAGGTGAACTTGTTATCAAAGGCACAAAACAAAAAGAAGGCGTTGGTCTGATTGAAGCACCTCGCGGAACGCTCTTCCATCATTATCGCATCAATGACAACGACCAAATTGAAATGGCTAACCTCATTGTTTCAACCACTAACAACAACGAGCCGATGAACCGCTCGGTGAATCACGTGGCCAAAGCTGTAATGACAGGAAAAGAAGTCATTACTGAAGGGATGATGAACGCTGTTGAAGTGGCCATCAGGGCTTACGATCCTTGTTTGAGCTGCGCCACACACGCCTTGGGCAATATGCCGCTCGAAATCACTTTGGTGGATAAAAATGAGCACATTATTGACAGAAAAAGATCCAAGTAAAGATGAGCATCGGTGCAAAAACACTTGTGTATGGTTACGGCAATCCGGGTCGTCAAGACGATGGCTTAGGTGCTCAATGCATCAAAAAACTTGAAGATTGGTTGGTTTTACATCCTCATGTTGAGCTGCTTACCGATACCAATTATCAGTTAAACATTGAAGATGCCGCGGCCATTTCCGAAGTGCAACGCGTTGTTTTTGTAGATGCCTCTATCGAGGATATTGACGGTTTCTCGTTTACATCCATCCAAGCAAGTGATGCCAAGGTGGAGTTTAGTATGCACGCCGTGTCGCCGTCTTTTGTGGTTGATCTTTGTCAAAAAATCTATGGTCACACACCAGAGGCATTTTTACTGCACATCAAAGGTTACGAATGGGATTTTAAAGAGGGTCTAACTCCTTCGGCTTCTCAAAACCTTGATGCCGCTTTTGAGTTCTTGCTACATTTTTTAAACCCTAACGTTGAAAAGTAATTTCGTTTTAAAAAAAATCAAACCCTAAACAAATGAACCTAACAACATCATATCTTGGTCTTTCGCTAAAAAATCCGATTGTGGTAAGCAGTTCAAAGCTCACTGGAACACTCGAAAATATTAAGTCAATTGATAAAGCCGGCGCAGGAGCTGTGGTGCTAAAATCGCTTTTCGAGGAACAAATCATTGCAAAAGTTGATGCCAAATTGCGCAAAAATGAGATGTATTTTTGGTACCCCGAGGCTGCCGAATATGTTCAAAACATCTCAAAAGATGCCGGTGCTGAAGACTATTTGCGTTTAATTGAAGCATCGAAAAAGGCGGTTAAAATTCCGGTTATTGCCAGCGTAAACTGTGTCAGTCCGCTGGAATGGCCACGGTTTGCTACCAAAATACAAGAGGCCGGTGCCGATGCCCTTGAACTGAACATTGCCATTTTTCCAAACGATCGCCACCATAGCTCGCAGCAGATTGAAGAAACATACGTTGAAATTCTGAGAGCAGTAAAAAGCCAGGTAAATATCCCTGTGAGCGTCAAGCTGGGGCCTTTTTTCACCAATATGTTGTCAATGGCGTTTCAATTGGAAGAAGCCGGTGCCGATGGCTTGGTGTTGTTCAACCGTTTTTACAATCCTGATGTGGATATAGCCACCAATAAGGTGATTACAGACAATGTGTATTCAAGTCCCGATGAGAAATCTGTTTCCATGCGCTGGATTGCTCTGCTGAGCGCCAACGGTTTCAAGGGCGATTTGGCTGCTTCAACCGGAATACATTATTCCATCGGTGTTGCAAAGCAATTGTTGGCCGGAGCTACTGTAACCCAAATTTGCACCACACTCTATCAAAATGGCATCCCATACATAAAAGAAATTGTGGATGGATTAGCGGGTTGGATGAAGAAGAAGGGATACAAAGAACTGGCTGATTTTAGAGGATTGGTGAACAACCTTCCCGAAAATACGGCTGCTTTTGAACGCATTCAATATATGAAAAAGAATTTTGAGTAATTTTTTTGCCGTAAGGCCCAACCAAATTTTAATTTTAATCCCGATCGCGAAAAGCAGTCGGGATTTTTTTTACAAAACAAAGCTGCACTTTTTGGGGGCTTTTTCGTTTTTCACAACAGCAGCACTTTTTTGGTGTAAATTTGCACTTCAAACGAAATCTGTGCAAAAGCAGAGACCCTTTCAAGCATGAACTATCTTTCAGTAGAAAATATATCCAAGAGTTTTGGTGATAAGGTTCTTTTTGAGGACCTGAGTTTTGGCGTCAACAAAGGCGACAAAACAGCTTTAATTGCCGTTAATGGTGCCGGCAAAACCACCCTAATGCGCATGCTTACTGGTAAAGACGAGCCCGATAGTGGTTCGATTACCTTTATGGAAGGCATCCGCGTGGGCTATCTCGATCAGCATCCGGAATATGAACCGAGCCTAACTATTGACGGTTTTATCCGCAGCGAACACAATGATGTGCGCAAAGTTATTCAGCAATACAACCAAATCTCGGAAGCCCCTTTTAAACTTGAAGAACTTGAACAACATACCAAAATGCTTGCTGAAGCATCGGCCAAAATGGATGCCTGCCATGCTTGGGATTATGAGCGGCGGCTCAAAGAAATGCTAACCAAATTTGGTTTTGTAAATCTCGATCAAAAGATTGGAAGCCTTTCGGGCGGACAGCTTAAACGCTTGGCTTTGGCCTTGCTTTTGCTCGATGAACCCGATCTCTTACTGCTCGATGAGCCTACAAATCACCTTGATATTCAAATGATCGAGTGGCTCGAACGCTACCTCAAACAAAACAATATTACCCTTTTAATGGTCACCCATGATCGTTATTTCCTCGATCGGGTATGCAACAATATTTTGGAGTTGTTTTTGCAAAAACTCTACCATCACAAAGGCAATTTTTCATATTATATCGAAAAAAGTACCGAAAGAGAAGCAGCAATTACTGCCGAAATTGAAAAAGCAGGTCAATTGCTGAAAACCGAAACCGAATGGATGCGGCGGATGCCACGCGCGCGAACCACAAAATCAAAAAGCAGGATTGAGGCCTTTTATGAACTGAAAGAAAAGGCTGGCCAGCGCCGAAATATTCAACAATTGCAATTGGATATTAAATCGCAACGCATTGGAAGTAAGGTGCTTGAAATGAGAAACGTGTACAAAAATTTCGGCTCGATTAACATTTTGTCAGGTTTCGATTATATGTTTACTAAAGGCGAACGTATTGGAATTGTAGGCGATAACGGTGTGGGAAAATCAACTTTTCTGAATCTGATTACCCAGGCCGAAAAGCCTGATCTCGGCCGTGTCATCAGCGGCGATACCATTGTTTATGGCTACTACACCCAAAAAGGAATTCAATTCGATGAATCCAAAAGGGTGATTGATGTGGTAAAAGAAATCGCCGAAATTATCCCGTCAGGAAATGGAACCACTGCCACGGCATCGCAATGGCTCACACGCTTCATGTTTCCGCCTCTAATGCAAAATCAGCCGGTGTATCTCTTGAGTGGTGGCGAAAAAAAACGCCTTTACCTGCTAACCGTCTTGATTAAAAATCCCAATTTCCTTATTCTTGATGAGCCTACCAATGACCTCGATTTGCTTACTTTGCAAGCACTCGAAGATTTTATCAACGATTTTCAAGGTTGCTTAATTATCGTTTCGCACGATCGTTATTTTATGGATCAGGTTGTTGACCAGCTATTTGTGTTTGAAGGCAATGGTGTTGTTCGGGGTTTTATTGGTAATTACACCAACTACCGCGATGCCCTCGATGCCAAGGCCAAGGAAGAAAAATCTGTCCTTCCAGCCCAAAAAGCGAAGCCACAAAATGTTGAAAATAGCAGTGATTCATCCCGAAAGTTGAAGCGAACTTATAAGGAAGAGCAAGAGTATCTTTCGTTAGAAAAAGACATGAAACAACTTGAGGCTGAAAAAGTGCAGTTAATTGCAAGCATGGCTGTTTCCCATGATGATTACCTTCAATTGCAACAAAATGCTGAGCGCATTCAAAAAATTGATGCACTTTTGGATGTGAAAATGGATCGGTGGATGGAGCTTGATGAAATTTCGGCTGCAAATAATTAAAAATCAAAACTATACATAAAATGGAAAGAAATACTTTCGAACGCTTTATTCAAGACGCTGTAACCCATGATGGCGTTTGGCTTCTTCAGGCTTCTGACGGAATGTTTGCAATGGTTGAATCATCTGATCAAGTTTCTTACCTCGCGGTTTGGGATATTGAACACGAGGCCAAAACTGCTGTTGCAGATGAATGGGATGAATACTCCTGCGTTCCGATGGAACTGAAAGAGTTTATCCACTGGCTCAATGAAATGCAGGAAGATGATGCCTGGATCGGCATTGCGCCCGATGCGGAAGGTAAGATTTACCCTATTGAAGCTGCGGCCCTGTTGCAGTTGTTTGTAGCTGAAAAGAAAAGAAGAAATACGGTTTAGCAGTTGGGCTTTGATCTCGACATGAGACGAGCGTTTTAGGCTTTCGTTTATTTGATTTCGCTGATGCGCTCTTCCAGTTGCCTGATCATGATCCTTTGCTCGTCATTTTCTTTAATCGTGCGCTCTTGATCGCTTTGGTTGCGGGTGATTTTGTCTTCGTAGCTTCTGATGGTGCGGTGGCGCGCAGCAATTCGCGATTGTAGTTTTCGTTGCGCAGAAACAAGCTTTTTCAATGTCTTTTCTTCGGCCTTTAAACGTTTTTGAAATTCTTTATATGCGTCTGTATTTTGATCCAGTGAGGCCACAGTGAGTTTCATGTTTGAAATGCGGTCACTTGTCATAGATTGGTCATTTTGGTTGGTCATCACCCTATTCTCATAGTTCAAAATGTCCAAACGGCTTTGAACGATTTTGCTTTCAAAGCGCTCGCGGTTCTTTTTGAGTTTCAAAACAAGCTTTTCTTGCTTTT
>JADYZK010000383.1 GCA_020853175.1 Bacteroidales bacterium | reverse complement strand
TTCCGATAACAGAAAACTTTGAAATAGGAGATTTTCCGCCCGCCGATTGGACATTATATGATGTTGACGGCTTAGGTACCAATTGGGAACTGAATGAGTGGAACAACCATACGCCCGATGGTTTGCGCTCGGCCTTTCATGGTTATGGACCAGGCCAACAAGATGGTTGGTTTGTAACTCCTCAACTCTCTTTCCCTGCCACAGGGCAAATTGTTCTCGCGTTTTGGAGTTCGATCATAGATGCGTTATACTATGGAAAAAATAGTGTGATGATCAGCACCGGAAGTGGCGATCCTGCTTCGGGTAATTATGTGGAGCTTTGGACACCTTCACAAGCTGTAGGTGACTGGCGCCAAGTGGTGCTTGATTTGGCTGCTTACGCAGGTCAGTCGGTTTACATTGCCTTCAGATATGAAGGTGATTTTGCTCATGCTTGGGCTATTGACGATGTGTATATTGGCAACGAATTCAATATGAGCCCTGTAATTTCTGTTTTACCCGTGGCCTTAAGCGCCACAGGTCCTATCAATGCCGTGATGAACAAAACACTTACCGTTGGAAACACAGGCGTAAACGCTTTGGTGTATTCGATGCAAGTCAACTACACCGGCACAACGCAAGGATGGCTCAACCTTAGCCCATTGACCGGCAACATCCCCGGAGGCGAACAGTTGTCGCATACAGCAGTTTTTAACCCCAACGGATTAGAAATTGGCGTTTACAACGCCTCTATTGTTATTCAAAGTAATGATCCTGAAGCTCCTACTAAAACCATCCCCGTAATGTACGAAGTTATTGAAGCTTCAAGCGTGGGCGTAACCGTGATGATTCCAGAATATACTTTTCCTTATGACATCAGTGAAAATGGAGAATATGTTGCCATTTCAGGTTTCGGATCCGGAGGCTGGCTGTGGTCAAAAGAATCGGGAAGCGTGCCAATTTATGGCGAAGAAGCTACCGTGATTGCTGTTTCTGAGCAAGGCGTAGTTGCCGGATCAAGTAGAAATCCAGAATATGTCATTGACGGATTGGCAGTTATGATGTCCGGATATTGGAACCTACAAACACAAGAATGGACGTATTTGCCGTTGAACCCTGCCGCCGGAGCACCTATCTATTCTGACTATACTTCCAGCTGGGGTATGACCTCCGACGGATCAGTAATGGTAGGTATGCAGTATTTTGAAGGTTATAACTACAGAGCCTTCAAATGGTCACAAGCAGGCGGTTATGAAATGATCGGAGATGTGCTTCCTGAAGGAAACAGACCCAATGGCATCAGCAATGATGGCAGCGTGGTTTTTGGTTGGGCCAATCTTCCTATGGCTTCGCGTTCACCGGTTATTTGGTACAACAACGAATTTATTCAAATTGACCCCGAAACATACGGTGAAGCCACAGCTTCTTCTTCCACCGGACAATTTGTTACAGGCCATGCCGGTGAACAAGGATTCCTTTGGACACCTCAAAATGGAACAACTTTTTTCTCCAATACCTTGAATGCCGGGGTGTTGAATCCTATAGCTGTTATGGACGACGGAACTGTTTTTGGTTATACTGCCGAAGGTTGGCCTCCTTTTCCGGATTCACGCCGCGCCTTTGCACAGTTAACAAATGGTGAAATGATCAGCTTTAACGACTACGCTTTGGGTCGTGGTATGGCCGATGCTGGCGAGTGGACTTTCTATAGCATCAATGCAGCCACACCTGATGGCAACAAAATGATTGGCGCAGGGATTACACCCGATGGTCAAAATGTTTCATTCGTAATTGATTTTGAAGCTGAAATTCCCTCCATCGTCATCAATCCGTTAAGCATGACCGAAGCCCTCACTTTCGGCAGCAGCAACACACAAACGCTTACCCTTCAAAACACGGGTACTGGAGCGCTGGATTATAACACTTTTTTGCATTTCCTCGGTGCGAACACAAAAGGTCAAATGCTGCAACACGTTCCTGCTTTTGAAAAAAATAATCAAGATTTTAACGCCAACACCTTTGGAAGTAAAAAAAGTGCCCTTCAAGCCAACGTGAAACCGCAACGCCAAGCTGCTAAGCCAATTGAAACACTTTCACCCGTTGCGAATGCCCTTACCGATTTCGATGGCGATTTTGGTATTAACAATTGGGTTGCCAGTCCAAAAGCTGTAAATGAAAACACAAAAGGTATTTATGAACTTCATTATGATGCAGATAACGTTGATGCCGTTGGACTTGTTGATGGAGGCTCGTTCTTCCACGCCATAAGATTTCCACAAGCTGTTGTTGAACCATTTATCACCGCTACCTTATCGGAGATAAAAATTTATATCCTTGATGCTCCCTCATCATCGAAGTTATTTATTTGGGGACCAGGCACCGACGGCAGCCCGGGAGAAGTGATTGTTGAACAAACCGTAACCCTCATTCCCAGTTCATGGAACACCATCACCCTTGCCACACCCATCGCCCTCGATGGCAATGATATCTGGATTGGCTTTGAGCACATCCACGATGCAGGATTATTTATTGCAGGTATTGACGGCGGTCCGCTCAATCCCAATGGTGATTTCATTCAAGATATCAACGGTGGATGGGAACGCTTGTCGGATTATGGCTTCTCTTCCAATTGGAACATCCGCGCTACGCTACAATTAGGCGATGGCACTTGGTTGAGCCTCAATCCTACTTCGGGCTCCATTGAACCTGAAAGTTCAAACAACATCACTGTTTCTTTTTCAGGAAATGTTCCCGTGGGCAATGCTTACCATGCCAATATTATTGTCACAAGTAACGACGCTTCCAATCCTTTGAAATTTGTTCCTGTTACCTTGGAAATGCTTGTTGGCCTGAACGAAATACAGAACGATCAATTGAAAATTTATCCCGTTCCTGTTCAAGATCAGCTTACTGTTGAAACGCAAGAAGGCATTCAGTCTATTTGTTTGATCAATGCCATGGGACAAAAAGTGTTTGAAACCACCTTTGCCGGCGAAAAACAGGTGAAGGTTGCCCTAAGCCAGTTGAAATCGGGCGTTTACACCCTGCAAATAATAAAATCAACCCAAGAAATATCTTTTAAACCGTTGATAGTTCAATAAATAGTGTCTTTCAATTATAAAAGCCGCCTCAGCAATGGGACGGCTTTTTTTGTTGGATAATGGCGGTGTTAGTTTCAAATTTTTTGGATAGTCCTTCAATCAGCGAACGAGAGTCGTCACCGAAAGCGCATCGCCTAACCTCATTCACCCACTATTCAACGTCTTTTATTA
>JADYZK010000382.1 GCA_020853175.1 Bacteroidales bacterium | reverse complement strand
TCGCAAAAGGGCCGATTTTCCAGACATGTTGGGCCCGGTAACGATCATAATCTGCTGCCGTTCGCTGTCGAGATACACGTCATTGGCCACATATTGTTCGCCATGCGCCAATTGTTGTTCAATCACCGGATGACGACCTTCTTTAATGTCGATAGCATAGCCATCATTCATTTCGGGCTTGGCATAATGATGCCGCAAAGCCACAGTGGCAAATGATGTGAGACAATCAATACGCGCAATTAACGACGCAGTGAGCTGACTGGGTGCGATATACGCATTGATACTGACCACCAGCTCACTAAAAAGCCTGAGTTCTATTTCCAACATCTTTTCTTCGGCACCCAGAATTTTTTGTTCATATTCCTTCAGCTCTTCTGTGATGTAACGCTCTGATCCTGTAAGTGTTTGCTTGCGAACCCAATCGTCAGGCACTTTGTTTTTATGCACATTCGTGACTTCGAGGTAATACCCAAAAACATTGTTAAAGCCGATCTTCAGGCTGCTGATTCCTGTTCGTTCAAGTTCTCTTTTTTGCAACGACTGAAGGTAAGTTTTTCCGGAAACGGACAGCAAACGCAATTCGTCCAGCTCGGCAGATATTCCATTGGCGATCACGCCACCTTTCGATACTACCACCGAAGCATCGGAAAGTAATGAATTATTGATCAGCGCTTTAGCAGTTACACAAGGATTGATTTGCTCGGCAATGGCCACCAAGCCTGAGCAATTGCTTTCGTGAGAAAGGCTTTTGATATGCGCTACAAACTCCAATGAATGGGCCAGTTGCAAGAGCTCGCGTGGATTAACTTTCGTCAAGGCCACCTTTGAAATCAAACGCTCCAAATCGCTGATTTGACGCATGGCAGTTTGAAGTTGATCGAGCAGGGTTGCGTTATTATGCAGAGCCTCAACTATTTGCAAACGCTCATCAATGGCAGACCGTTGTTTCAGTGGCAATGCAATCCAACGTTTCATTAAACGACTTCCCATTGGCGTAATGGTCATGTCGAGGATGTCCACCAAAGATTTTCCACTCTCATAGGGAGTAGCCAAAAGTTCTAAATTACGCACTGTAAACTTATCCAACCACACAAAACGTCCTTCGTCAATGCGCGAAAGCGACGCAATATGTTCAATTTTATCGTGATGTGTTTCCGAAAGATAATACAACGCAGCACCCGCCGCTATGATGCCCGCTTTAAAATCCTCGACGCCAAAACCTTTCAATGACGATGTTTTAAAGTGTTTGCATAAAAGATCATGGCCAAATTCATGCGTAAAAACCCAGTCATCGAAAACATTGAGGTAAAAGCGATCGCCATAATTTTCGAGAAAAAGCCGTCGCTTGTTGCGCTGAATCACCACTTCCAATGGTTTGAAGCTTTGAATCAGTTTATCGAGATACTCCAACGGACCTTCGGCCATGTAAAATTCACCGGTTGAAATATCGAGAAAAGCAATCCCCGATTGAGATTCGGTGAGATGCAATGCCGCCAGAAAATTATTTTCCTTTTGGTTTAAGACATTGTCGTTATAAGAAACACCCGGGGTAACAAGCTCTGTTACGCCTCTTTTCACAATTGTTTTGGTCAGCTTTGGGTCTTCAAGCTGATCGCAGATGGCCACCCTGTGCCCTGCTTTCACTAGCTTAGGTAAATAAGTATCAATCGAATGATGTGGAAAACCTGCCAGTTCGATGTGACTTGCAGCGCCATTGGCACGTTTGGTAAGCACAATGCCCAACACTTCGGCGGTGCGAATGGCATCGGCACCAAAAGTTTCATAAAAATCGCCTACCCTAAACAACAACAAAGCATCAGGATATTTGGCCTTTATGCTGTTGTATTGTTTCATTAGGGGTGTTTCCACAATGTTCTTGTCATTTACCATTGGCATTTACCATCTAATTTTTGCAAAAAGCAAAGATAATTCATCTGCTGAATAACAGCACTTCCTCAGAACGATTGAGTTTTATAATTTTGCAAATAAAAAATGAGAAAACTATCCATGGATGAGTTGAACCGTCCCAGCCCTCAAGATTTTGCCCATCAAAGGAAGCTATCGGTTGTAATTGTACTCGACAACATCCGTTCGCTCAACAACATAGGCTCATTTTTCAGAACTGCCGATGCATTCAAAATAGAATCCATTTATCTTTGTGGCATCACTGCTTGTCCGCCGCACCGCGAAATACAAAAAACCGCTTTAGGAGCAACAGAAACGGTAACATGGCACCATCATGAAAGCACCGAGACAGCCATTGACGTACTTAAAAAAGAAGGGTTTACTATCGTTGCTATCGAACAAACAATACAAAGTATTCCCCTATGGGATTTCCAAACTACTGAAAAAACTGCCTTAGTATTTGGAAATGAAGTAGATGGGGTTTCAGATGAGGCACTTGAACAATGTCATCTCGCTGTTGAAATTCCACAATCAGGAACCAAGCACTCACTCAATGTGGCTGTTTGCGGTGGGATTGTTTTGTGGCATTGCTATCAACAATTACAGTAGGAAAGACTACAATCAATCTGCTTCCATCAAAACCATCACCTATGTATGTTTTTTTTTGAAGATTAAAGAAAATTGAACAAAAACAACCTATCTTTGTTTACATGATTGTATAGTTGTCTATTTTTAAGTGTAATTGACCACTCTACAAAAATTAATTTAATGTAGTTGAACAAACTGTATGCTTATAAGTTGGCTATAAAATATTTTGGCTTTTCCTTATTAATTGCATATTTTTGCAGCAATTATGTTGAATAACAGTTCAACTCACAAAGAAGTTATTGAATATTAAATAGTAGCAAATCTAAATCTCTCGTTATGAAAAAAAACCTTCTACTCTCAGCCTTTGCAATG
>JADYZK010000381.1 GCA_020853175.1 Bacteroidales bacterium | reverse complement strand
TATGGTATTTCAAGTGCCATCAGCACACAAAGAAAAGCCACCGGCTTTATGATCAGAACCGAAGTGGGCAGTGAGGTTACGCGCCAAGCCTTGAAAGAAATTCAATCGGAGTTGAACTTGCTTTGTAACGAGAAAGTGAGTGATGACGAGCTTACTTTGGTAAAAAACTACCTCACCGGAACCTACACCCGATCGTTGGATGGCGTTTATCACCAAGCTGAAAAGTTTTTGATTACACTTGAAAATAAATTGGGAATGAAATATTTCGAGGACAGCCTTGCCGCTTTCAACAGCATCACAAGTGAAGAGCTGCTGCTTTTGGCACAGAAATATTTATCCCCAGAAAGTATGCTCACCGTAATAGTAGGGAAAGAAGCTTAGTTTTTGTTCTTTGTTTTTTGTTTCGCAATTCTTCACACATCACAGCTCACTATATCTCGCGCCAGCCCATTAACCATTGACCATTAACCCCTCACTCCTCTCCTCCTCTCACCCATCAAAAATTACAAGTGTTCACGTTTTTTCTTGTTCACATTACGTGAACATAGTATATTTGTGAACAAATAAATATCAAAATGGAACAGGTAGCCATCCCTGCTCTGAGCTTGTCGAAGGGACTCATAACTCCAAAACTCAATCCCTCCATCACTCTTCACTCTTCACTCTTCACTATTCACTCTTCACTATTCACTATTCACTCTTCACTCTTCACTCTTCACCGCTCGAAGCCTTGGCTTTCATGTCTTTGTATTTGCCTTCAAAAACATCGAAGCGGGCAAATTTACATTCCAACGGACCATTATAAACCGTGTATTTTTTCGATGGTTTTAGGCCAACATGCTTAAGGGCCGTGAAATCGCTGCTGATGATCCAGGCCTGCCATCCTTTGAAATTCTTTTTAAGACTGTCGCCCACACTGGCATAGAGCGCAATGATATCTTCCTCTTCGAGCCTTTCGCCGTAGGGCGGATTGATGAGCAAAAGACCGCCACCTTCAGGTGGAACGATCGCGTCCATCTGTTGTTTAAAAAGCTTTACATCCTTGTGCAGGTGGGCTTTGTGGAGATTTTGTCGGGCAATATCAATGGCTTTTGCTGAGCGGTCGCTGCCAATGATTTCAAAATCGAAATCGGTGATGGCATCATCGGCTTCGCGTTTGATGCTTCTCCACAACTCACCGTCAAAGTCCTTCCATTTCATGAAGGCAAATTCATCACGAAAATAACCTGCCGGAATTTTCATGGCCAGCATGGCAGCTTCTATGGGTAAGGTGGCCGATCCGCACATGGAATCCATGAAATGGCTATCCGCTTTCCAGCCTGCAAGCTGTATCAAACCAGCTGCAAGTACCTCATTGATAGGCGCTTTATCCACAACAAAGCGGTAGCCGCGTTTGTGCAACGAATCGCCTGAGCTATCGAGAGCCAGGCTCACTTGATCGTCGAAAATATGTACGTTGAGACGCAGATCGGGCGCATTGGTATCCACCGATGGCCGTGCACCAAAGCGGTCGCGAAACTGATCGGCGATGGCATCTTTGGTTTTGTAAGCCACAAACTGCGAATGGGTAAATCGGCCGCCACTCACCACCGCATCAATTGCGAAGGTTTGATCAGTTTGCAGCAACTCATGCCATTGAATTTTATACACTTCATCGTACAGGCGCTGCTCATCTTTTGCAATGAAAGAAGCGAGTGGTTTTAAAATCCGTAAAGCGGTACGCGCTAAATAGTTGGCTTTGTACATCAAGGTTTGGTCGCCATCAAATGCCACAGCTCGCGTCATCAGTTCAATGTTGGTGGCTCCCAATTGTTGCAGTTCGTCGGCAAGCACCTGCTCGAGGCCGGCGGTGGTTTTGGCGATCAGCTTAAATGTTTCGGAAGAAGTTTTCAAAGGATAAATTTTCCACAAAAATAGTCAATTCACAGGATTTGATGCGGAATAATGCGTGAAGCTACACTTGGTTGCAGTTATATGACAGGAATTTAGTTGATTCGTTTAAAAATCAAGAAATCCAAATCTTTGTGCTCCAAAACAAAACCGGCAAGAGTGTCACCTGCATTTAGTTTCGGGTGTTCAATAAATTCTCTGATTTCCTTGCGTTCCAAAATCATGTCAACAGCAACATAATCATAAGCCTTATCGTGAGCAAATTCAAGGTATTCAAGCCGATCTTCGGTGTCATTTTCGGTAAAGCCATTGTGCGTGAAAAAGAAAATGATGGGGCTGCGCACCTCAAAATTTTCAACTTGCCCAAAAACAAACCCATCATGCGCCAGCACTGTTTTTCCCTTTTCCATTTGATCCGCCATCGCTTGGTTTCGTGCTTTCACATCAACAAAATAGGGATACTCTTTCAGGTAATCCACCATTGAAATTCCGGCTCCGGCAAGCAGAAAAACGGAAATAACGAGGATTTTCGTTTTCGCTAGTGTCGAAAATAAAAATTGAAGGGCGTTCAACACTATTAAGACCATAAATGGTATGTAGTACAACAAATACTTGTGTGTTTTGCCGTGCGTTAAGATGCTGAGGCTGAACACAAGCAAGCCTGTAAAGAGAAGCAGATCAGCATTTTGTCTTTTTTGATCCTTCCAAGTGAAGACCAAACTCACGATCATTGTCAGCGAAAAAACCGCCAGTCCGGCATTGTGAAAAAAGCGTTCATGCTCCGTCAGCAACTTCATGAGCAGTCGTCCGACAGAAAACTTAGTGTTTTCAACATCAGGGGCTTGTGAAAGTTCGTACAGCAAACCCAAATAAGTTCCAGGAATATCGAGGACAAAAAGGCTCGCTACCAAAAAAGCACTGAGACCATAAGAAATAATGGCCTTCCATTGAAAATGAAACAGCAAAAACAGTCCTCCGGCAGCGATAATGGCTAGTCCGTTGAGGTGTGTATAAAAAGAAAGTCCACTCAGCAAACCGGCAAACAGAGCCCATTTCCAGTGCTTGGTAGTTGTGAATTGTTTGAGTAAAACAAAAACTGCCAACGCCAAAAAGGCCATTATCAGTTCGGGTCGCGCCAAAAAAGCAAAGTTGAACCACAGCGACTGTGCCAAGTAAATTCCAATCAAAACAGGAAGCGAAATGGTAGTGATCTGATTTTTTTTCAGGTAAAGATTACTTAACCACAGCACGCCAACAAATGACAATAAAGAGAGGAGCCTAAGATAAAAAGGCGAGAAGCCAAATAATTTGATCACACCGGCCAGCAAGAGGGTATAAAACTTGTGATAGATGGGCAACGAGAGCGCTTTTTCTCCAAAATAACTGTAATAAAGCATGGAGCGAGCTTCACCCACATTTGCCAGCCAATACGCCCATTCGCCAATAATTCCTTCATCGCCATTGAAACGCCGTACAAAAAGCGAAACCAGAAAGACAAGCAGCAAAAGCCCGCTTACTGCCGTAGCTCCAATGATCCATCGGCGTTGAAACAGAGGAAAGTCGGGCGATTTCATCAGGAATTGCACTCGATAAAATCTTTAATTATCGAAAAAATTTGTTGTTGCTGCTCGAATGAAAGCTCAAAAAAGAGCGGCAACCTCAACAAATGATCGGCAAAAAAGGCGGCATTAGGAAGTTCGCGGCCATCATGTTTGTCCTTATAAAAAGGTGAGTCGTGCAAAGGCAGATAGTGAAAAACCGCCAGCACATCGTTAGCTTTCAAATGCTGAATGAGCTTTTGGCGCAGTTCAAAATTTTCGAGCACAATGTAAAACATGTGACCGTTGTTGGTAGCAAAATCAGGTATTACAGGCAACCTAACGCGATTGCAATTCCAGTTTTGAAAAAGACGGAGGTAATTGTTCCAAAGCTCAATTCTTTTTTCCTGAATGGTTTTTACATCCAATAGTTGAGCATACAAAAAAGCGGCAATGGTATCGGCAGGCAAAAATGAACTTCCCGTGTCAACCCAGCCATATTTATTGACTTCACCTCTAAAAAACTCAGCCCGATTGGTCCCTTTTTCCCAAATAATTTCGGCTCTTTTTACCAGCTCGGGAGCATTGATGACCAACATACCGCCTTCGCCGCACTGTATGTTTTTGGTTTCGTGAAAAGAAAAGGCCGAGAGTACTCCAAAACTTCCCAATGGTTGTTTTCCGTTGGCGTCAACAAAATAACTGTCAATGGCTTGAGCGGCATCCTCTACTACAGGAATTTGATAACGATGGGCAATTTCCATCACTGCTTTCATATTGGTAGCCACACCGGCATAATGCACCACTACAATAGCGCGTGTTCGTTTGGTGATGAGCTTTTCGAGCGATTTTTCATCCATTCCGGGATGGTCGCTGCGGCTGTCGGCAAAAACAATTTTTGCACCCTGACGCACAAAAGCCAGCGCCGTGCTCACAAAAGTGAACGAAGGCATAATGACCTCATCTCCAGGCATGATGTTCAACAAAATGGCCGCCATTTCGAGCGCATCGGTGCAGGAAGTAGTGAGCAAAGATTTGTGAAAACCCCATTGTTTTTCCACCCGTTGCTGGCAAAGTTTCGTGTATTTTCCGTTGCCGGAAATATGTCCGCAAGCCACGGCATCGCTGATAAACTCCAACTCACGTCCGGTTATGTGCGGTTTATTGAATGGGATCATAGGTTCCAATAATGATAAATAATGATTTGGTCAGCAAGGGTGTAGCCCTGCTTGACATAAAAGTTTGTAGCTGAAATATTTTTCTGTTGCGTGGCCACCCTGAGGTTTTTTTTTCCAGCCTGCACAGCTGCCTTTTCCGCCTGCGCCATCAACTTGGCCCCCACTCCTTTTCCGCGTACTGTGCTGTCAACGGCAATCAGGCCGATTTGGGCGGTTTCGGATTCATTCATGTCGAGGGTGACAAAGCCGGCGAGCTTGTAATCTACCTCTTCAACAAGCACCACAGACTGTTCAGAATCCAGACTTTTATTGATCCAAATGTCATACATGCGGTAAAAATCTTTTGGATCAAAACCCTTATCGGTCTTAAACCTGCTGTATTCACCACTTTGAAAAGCCAACTTTTGCAAATCGGTATATGCGTATAAATCCGGATCAAAAACCTGAAATTTCATCTCAGGATTTTCGATTTTTAGTGTTTTTTGAAAGGTCAGTTTCACATCTGCCGGATCGGCAAAAAGAGAACTATTCAATGGTTTGTTTGCAAAAACATATACCAGTTTGAAGTTAGAGGCAGATTTCACAAAAGCCCCTTCGTCAAAAAAATCAAGCGTTTCAACATTCGTTTTACCGACCGCGAAGCCAAAAAATGCAGTGTCCCAAGGTAATTTATCAATCATTGAGTTTTTTTTCTATCAGGTAGATGGGTCTGTTTTTGACGCCTTCAAAAATCTTTCCAATGTAAAGACCCACCACCCCCAGGGTGGCGATGATGACTCCCGAAAGCAGCCAAACCGAGATAATGAGGCTGGTGTAGCCCAGGATTTCAATTTCGCCGCGGAAATATCTGACGAGATAAACCAGCGCCACCACCACAGAAATGGATGAAATGAGAATGCCTCCTTTTATGAGTATTCGCAGTGGTTTATCGGAAAAGGCCAAAATAATATCGGTGGCGAGGCGCATCAGTTTTCGAAGGTTGTAGCTGGTTTCGCCTTCAAAACGTTCGTCGTGCTGCACTTCAATTTTGGCTGCCCGAAAGCCGACCCACTGCACCATGGTAGGAAAATAGCGGATAGATTCGCGCATCTGCCGGATGGCATCGGTTACTTTACGGTTATAAATTCCAAAATTGGCCACCGAGGCATCTTGTTCAGAGCCGCTGAGGTAGCTCAGAACCTTATAAAAGTATTTAGAGAACAATCGTTTGGCAAACTTATCCTTACGAACGGCTCTTCGCGCCAGCACAATATCGAAGCCTTCGAGAGCTTTTTTATACAAAACAGGTATTTCTTCGGGCCTATCTTGCAAATCACAGTCCATGACCACAATCCATTCGCCTTTGGCATGATCTAATCCAGCAGTGATGGCATAGTGTTGGCCAAAATTTCTGCTGAGTCGAATGGCTTTTATTTGAGGATTGTCGCGAGCAAGTGTTTCAATAACAGCCCACGAATTGTCGGGACTGCGGTCGTCCACCAGCACGATTTCAAAATCTGTCGTGATTGCACTTACGGCCTGCGTGATGCGCTGCACCAGCGCAGGCAGTATTTTCTCGGCTCTGTAAACTGGACTTACTATGGATAAATGCGGCATAAATTTCTGCTGTTCTGCGTGTCAAAAGTACAGGATTTTTATGAGGTGAAAAATCTGAAAATGGTTCTTAATAGGACAAACCGTCTATCGCGAAACTTTTACCTCAAGCGTGGTTTTGTTGTTACATTCATCCGTAACCACAATGCGCAAGGTGTTCACACCTTTTTTCAACCGCTCATCCGCTTCATAGGTGAGCAGGTTGTTTTTGGGATCATAATCCATCAGCAGCCATTCGCCATTTAAAGTGGGAAGGATGTTCTTAATGCCGCTGAAATCGTCTTTAACACT
>JADYZK010000380.1 GCA_020853175.1 Bacteroidales bacterium | reverse complement strand
TTTTGAGGGAGAAATCTCCTTACAATGATTGACTAACTTGAAGTTTTAAACTTAAGGGATGACTTCGACTGAAAAACACTGCGAAGCAGGGTTTTGAGGGAGAAATCTTCTTACAATGATTGGCTAACTTGAAGTTTCAAACTTATCAGGGATGACTTCGACTGAAAAACACTGCGAAACAGGGTTTTGAGGGAGAAATCTCCTTGCTGGCACTGATTAAAACCCTCTAACCTTTCCTTTTTTTAGGGCAGGAACACCTTCTTTCATCCAAAAGGGCATTGTATCGCCTTGGAGATAGTGATCGAAGAATTGCTGCATCCTGACCGTTAAATCCATGGCATCGGCGCGACGGCTGAGGTTGTGCGGTGCGTTGTTATACACCAGCATCCATGAGGGTTTGCCCAATCGGCGCAGGGCCGAAAAATATTCAATTCCTTGGTACCAAGGCACAGCACCATCATTGTCATTGGCCATGATGAGCAGCGGAGTGCTGACACGATCGGCATAAAACAAGGGTGAGTTTTCGATGTAAGCTTGTTGGTTTTCCCAAAGGGTTGCGCCAATGCGGCTTTGACCTTCTTCGTACTGAAACGCCCTGCTCATACCACTTTCCCAACGTATGCCTCCATAAGCGCTGGTCATATTGCTCACCGGCGCACCGGCCATGGCGGCTTTGAAAAGGTTGGTGCGCGTGACCAACCAAGCGGTTTGATAGCCGCCCCAGCTTTGTCCTTGCAAACCCATGCGGTTGACATCAATTTGTGGGAAACGTTCCACCATACTCAAAGTGCCGCTCAAGATGGCGTCGTAAGCACTTTGTCCGGGCAAAGCATTGCGGTATTTGATATCGGGTGTAAACACAAAGTAACCGCGGCTGGTGTAATCGCTGATGTTTATCGTGGAACGCGATGGCCTTGGAGTGATGTGTCGGTAAAGATCGTTGCTGTGTGTTTCGTAAAAATAGACAATCAGTGGATAATTCTTTTTCACATCAAAATGGGCCGGAAAATAAAGCAATCCTTGCAATGAATCGCCATTGAAGGAGTTCCAATCCACCATGCGCACATCGCCCCAGCAGTAGTCCTTTTGTTGGGGATTGGCGTCGCTGATTTGTTTTGAAGTTTCAAAATCATTTGAAGTGAGGTGAAGATCGGGATACTGCTTAAACGTTTCTTCACGAAAAATAAATACATCGGCTTCTTTGGCTTTCATTAGACCTGTCAGTCTTGATTCTTCTTCTTTTAAGCGTTTTAACTCCAATGTTTTAAGATCAAGAGACGCAAAGCCGGAAGCCTTACTTTTCCTGTCGAAGGTGCTGAGGTAAGTGAGCTGAGGCAGATAGAAATCTTCGCGATCCAAGGATAGGATGCGATACACCGTTTCTTTTCCATTTGACAATGGAGTGAGCTGCATCGGTTTTTCTTTGGCAGTTACATCCAATTTCCAAAGGTGGTTGCGGCTATATACCACAGCATATTTTTCATTGATCCAGCCTGCAAAACCCAATGCTCCGGCCTCGTTGGGGATGTCGTTTTCAACGTCATAAAAAACATCGTTCGTGTTGTCGGTCAGGCGGGTTTTTTGCAGATTTTTCACATTCAGGCTGTACCAACTGCTATCGGAAGTTTGGTAAAAAAGCAAGAAGTCGCTCGAAGGGGCCAAGCTGTATTGCGATTCGTGTTTTGACAACAGCAATTTTCTTTTTCCAGAGAACCGATCCACTGCATAAATATCGGCATAGCGCGTCTGTTCCCATGTTGAAATTAGTTCATAAGGAAGCCTGTCAACACCGATTAACAACTTCCTGTTCAGCTTGTTATCGGCTCTCACTTCATCCATGAGCGAATCTGCCAGCGGGATGAGTTGCTGACTTTCGGGATAGTACGCCGCCAAAAAAGTCTGTTTTTGATCTTTGCTCAGCTCCTTCAATTGCTGGGTTTGCAATCGTCCGTCTTTCCAGTTCCAAATGTCGAGGCTCACCTTTTCATCAGCCGTTAAACTGTCTTTGAAACGAGGGTCGGGCTTGGCGGCCAAGCCGAGATAAAGGGTTGTTCCATCATCAGAAAAATAGGGTTTAAAATGCTCGCTCACCGCCTGTTGGTCGGGCAAAAGTTCAGAAATGGTATCAATCACCACCATGGCCTCTTTCATTTTTGTGTTCCAGTAGGCCAATTGATACACTTTTCGGCTGCTGGTGTCGGCACTGTAAAGAAAAGTCAGCTGCTTTCCTTTTTCGTCTAAATTAGGATGAATAGCTTGGCCCGGCTGTGCAAAAACAGACTGTAGGTCGTTAGTAGTCAAATCATAGCGCGAAACATAGGTGGAGTCAATACTATCGCCTTTTTGCTGCACAAGAAATAACATATTGTTGAAATCGGAAAGGGTAAATGCTGAAACTTTCTCGAAACGCTTCATCTGTTGCGTTATCAGATCAACCACCTCAACATAAGTTGTTTTAGGGTCTTTTTTTGAACTTTTTTTCTTTTCAGGTTTTTTAACTTGGGCAGTATCGTTTTTTATAGTCGTGTCTTTGGGCAGCTTAAAACTTTCTTCGTATTGAACCACCAACAAGTGGCCTTCTTTTTTAGCTGTTTGATAACTTTTCACCTCTCCAAAAGCAAGGCTGGTGTCTGTGTTGAAGAGTTTGATCCGCAGTGAATCTTTCTTTTGCTTTTCGGCTTTTATACCGGCCAGCTCTTGTTTGCGCAGGCTGTCGAATGGAGGTTTCATTTTATACACCAAGCCCCGATCTTGTGGCAAAAAGGATGCGCCGGCGCCTCTTTCAAGTGTATCATACTTTTGACTTTTTTCCGTAAAAAGAATTAGGTTTCCATCACCACGTTGGGGATTCCATTCCCATGTGACAAAAGCTCCATTGTTAGAAAGTTGAATTGAAACAAGATCATTCCAATTATCATACACATTATAATTCAACGGTTTACAATCCTGAGCCTGAACGAGAGCTGACATCAGAAAAAGAACAAAAAAGATAGAAACGACTCGCATAATAAAGGTTTTTGTTGACCAAAAAAAGCAAAAAACTGAATCCCAAAAATAAGTAACTTTATTGAAAAACAGTTCACATTCTTCAGCAACATTCAAATAGATTTCAAAGTAATTGCGGAACAGATACTATCTATTTTCTCGGCATAGGAATATCCTTGCGGTTGTACGATTTGAAAACTTCATTTTTCAATTTTACCTTTGTCTGATTCGTAAATGGTAAAAGTTCCTTGTTGCCACCTGCCTTTATCCCCTCCCACCCTCATCTCCCATAAGTTTCTATTATAAAAATGGATGCTGCTGACAGGTATCTCACGCAGAGGCCCACCTCATTTGATATCAACGGTATCGCAACGCAGTATTTCTTCTGTATCTGTTGGCAACCAAAATTCTCATTTATCGTTTGGTAGGCAATATTGAGTATTGACAAATGCAGCGCCCCATTTCCTAAGAGATCATCTTATTCATATTTCTTAATGTTTGAATTCTATTATCAATTAGAAACACAAAAATGTATATACCGGATGTATAAGAAGAAAAGTCTAATGAATTTTCAAGTTCTGTAAGCTTCAATTGTTTCCAAGAAATTAGAAATCGGAATAAAACATATATTCCGATGATTATAGAAAAAATAAATCAAAAACCGGTTTCTCACAGAAATTATTTGACATAAATCAAATCAATTTTATCGGATGAGGCCTATCCGATAGCTGAAGAGTTCACGAAACTGATTATGGCAGAGCATTTTGCTTTTAAACACTTGTAATGCAGTGCTGTCCATGCCATTTGACCCATTCTCAAAAGCCCCAAGCGGTGGATTTTTCTTTATTTTTTCATCCGTATAGAATTTTGATACGTGAAGGGTGCTTTACAAAGGGGTCAAAGCTTAAAAAATCAAAACTTCTCTTTGATTGCTAAGCAATTATCTTTACTTTTGTAACGTAATCGGATTGAACGTCTATTAAAAGCAATTGTCTCATTATGAGCTATATATCATTTACAAAAACACAGTTAATAAACCTTGAGTTTGCGCTTTCTCACGAATTGTTGCGATCCAACCGTTCGGGAGGCTATTCCAGCACCACCATCGCGAGCTGCAACACAAGGAAGTATCACGGCTTATTGGTTGTTCCACAGCCTTGGCTCGACCACAACAACCACATCTTGCTTTCGTCGCTCGATGAAACCGTGATTCAGCACGATGAAGCATTCAATTTTGGGTTACGAATGTATCCCGACGGAAAATACAATCCAAAGGGCCATAAGTACTTACGAGATTTTACGGGTGAACCCATTCCAAAAATCACTTACAGGGTTGGCGGCGTTGTTTTGAGTAAAGAAATGATTTTTGCCGAAAACGAATCGCGCATGCTCATCAAATACACCCTCGAAGACGCACATTCTAAAACCACCTTGCGGCTAAAACCTTTTTTGGCTTTTCGTAACATCCATCAGCTTACCCGCGCCAACATTGATGCCAACACCAAATACGAACCCACCTCCAATGGTGTTTCGTGGCAGATGTACGCCGGCTACTCGCGACTGTATTTTCAAATCTCTAAAGAAAACGAATACACCCACATCCCCGATTGGTACCACAACGTGGAATATATTCACGAAAAAGAAGCCGGATTACCCTACCAAGAAGACCTTTTTGCTCCGGGTTTTTTCGATATAGAAATCAAAAAAGGAGAAAGTATTATTGTTTCCGCCGGCATTGACGAAGTGAAAGCCGACAGCTTGAATCGTAGTTTTAATGCAGAGGTAAAAAAACGCACCCC
>JADYZK010000379.1 GCA_020853175.1 Bacteroidales bacterium | reverse complement strand
GATCGAGGTATTTATCTATCTGTTGCCTAAATTGAGTAATCATTAGCTCAACTTTCTCTTTTTGTTGTCCTTTTACAGATAACGCTTTCATTTCCATTGCCTTTAATTGCTCCATGGCCTTGTTGTAATAGTCTTCCCTTTCTTCTTGAGTGATCGTCAACCGTTCTCCGGTGGAAACCATAAACGATTTCAACAGCTTGCCTTCGGGCGAAAAGATTTTCATTTCGCCGGTTGCCGGAAAAATAATGGCAAGGTTTCCATCAGGGGTGGTCAGTAATCTGGGCTGCGTATAGGAAGGATGCGAGAACGGCAGCGACCAAGTGTTTATTCCACCTGATGGTGTTCTGGTTTGAATACTGTTTTTTATCTCCATACCTTCAAAATGTTCCCAAATTATTTTTTCGTCGCCGGTATTGAAATCCTTGATGGCCACAAAACTCCTGTTTTTCGTTTTCCAGGAAGTGTGTCCCAAAATCGCGAACTTATTGTTAGCAAGCATGGCATTATCCATCGGCATGTAGTCCAATTTGATGGTTTTTACCCAATTGCCATTCAGATCGAAAAACAACATACGCCCATCCACAGCCGAGGTGGCGAGATATTTACCACTCAGAATTCCAATAGTGTAAGGCATATACACGAAATCAGATTCACGGCCTCCTTTTTTGCCGAATTCCTTTACAAAATTTCCGTTTTTATCAAATGCAGAAATTGAATGTCGGGAGCGGTGGCTCATAAAAATGCTGCCATCAGGAGCTACAACAATGGCCTTATTCTTGCCGTCTTTTCCGTCCTCTCGGCGGGCATCAACATCATAAAACAACTCCTCCGGCTTGTTTTTTATACCAAAACCGGCATCTTCCTGTAAGTTAACAACAGCTTTTTTATACACCTCGGCCAGCTTTTGACCGCTGGAGGCAAAAACGCAAAGTGCCAGCGCAATTGAAAGGATCATCTTTTTCATGGTAAGTATTTTTAATCGATTTTAATGGTAATCACTTCACCTTCAACATTGGTTTCCATTGCCGAAATCGTGCGATGGTGCCATACCTGGTTTGCATCATCGCCCCGCATGGTTTCTTCCCACAACAACAAATCTTGTGCGGTAGGCGCGTAGGGATTTGGCTCTTTTTTGTCTAAAATCAGGTAACCACCAACCAAAACAGCTATTACCGCAGCGATTTTCAACAAGGAACGAAAATTGATTTTGATGTTTTTATTTCTCGATTGAGGCAAACCAGTATTGAATGGAGGTATCGCAATATCTTTTTCAGCGATTTCTTTTTTCAGCGATGAAATCACAAATTCAATCCAGCCTTTTTG
Organism: Bacteroidales bacterium; assembly: GCA_020853175.1. Lineage (GTDB taxonomy): Bacteria > Bacteroidota > Bacteroidia > Bacteroidales > F082 > JALNZU01. Next base: position 2,293 of record JADYZK010000379.1, on the reverse strand, counting down.
CTCTGCTAACCTGGCGGAACATTGTTCGCAATCTGCAAGATGCCGTTGCAATTCTTTGTGCCTTTCAGTAGAAAATTCACCATCGATAAAAATCTGTATCTCAGTATCAGAGAGGCATTTATTTGTTTTCATGGGTGTAAATTTTTTTAAGTTTTGCCAATGACCGCGCCAGAGTGGTTCCTACTGAGGTGAAGCGCAAGTCTGATATTTCAGCAATCTCTTTGTAAGTCATTCCCTCGCTGTAAAGACTGACCAATATTTGTTCTCTTTCGTTTAACAGACTTAGACAATACCTGAGTTGTCGTCTTTCCTCATCTTGGATCAAATTCATATCACTTTCGTTTTCAGCATCTTCACTTTCAGAAAGCTTGCTATATTGCCATTTTTTTGAATCCCTTAAATAATTCAGGCAATGGTTGTAAGTCGTCCTGCTAAGCCAGGCTTCTATGTTCAAAAGCTGTTTTCCATCTGACAGAAAACGGTGAAGTTTTAGAAACACTTCCTGGGCAATATCTTTCGACAGCTCGTCGTCCTTCACAATTTTGCAGGCCAAAATGTAAACCGATCGGTAGTTTTGAGTATAGAGCTTGTCAAAATACATGAGGGGTAACTTTTACTATATGACACATTTAACGTTGATTTGTGACAAAAGCCAGATATTATTAATAAAAAACCATCGTTTTCTCTCTCGACAGCGCGCTGCCTGAATTGAATCAATGGAAACAATAAAGGTATGATTGTTCGATTGGGTGTACAAGTGAATATGATCAATTGCCCAAAATTTCTGAGGAGAAAAAAGTTTAAACTATCAAGCAGTATAGAAAAACGAAGCACTTCCGAGACAGGATAAGAATCAATAAATTACTTTCTCAATCCTCGAATTGAAGGAATTAGGTCAAATATCGTCAGTATAATGAAGAAATTTGTATGAATACCTTCAATAGACTTAACTAATCCAATCGAGATGATTCTCCGGATGAATCACCTGAAAACTGCTTTCCGGGTATGCTTTTGTCCATGCCGTGGGAACACGTACGGTTTTGGCGGGATTCCATTTTATTTCATAAGCCGATAATCTCCCTCCTGATTCTTCTATCCAGTCAATTTCCTGTTGCTCATACGTCCTCCAGAAATAATTACTTGCTTGGATATTGGTATAATGCTGGAATTTAACCCTTTCCGTAAGCACGTAATTTTCCCATAATTCACCTGCATCATTTCTGATGGAGAGCGGATTATAATTTCTGATCAGCGCATTACGGATGCCATTGTCATAAAAATACCAACGATTGGTTTTGGTGATTTCACTCCTGAGGTTGCGGTTGAAACCCGACAATTTATATACCACAAAAACCTTGGATAAAAGATCAAGGTATTTTTCAACGGTATTTCGGCTCAAGGCAAGCTGTCGGCCCAGCTCTTCCAGCGAAACTTCCTTTCCAATCTGAAAAGCTATTAAACGCAACAGGTTGAGCATTTTAGCAGCATTTCGTATTCCGTCAAATTCGAGGATATCCTTCAATAAGTAGGCATCTACCATCTCGTTCAGGTAATCGGCCTTTTCTTGGTTTGAAGGCAAATGAACCAATTCAGGATAGCAACCATAAATCAGCCTTTCCTCCAATTTTGCCATTGTTTGCACGCTATTTTCAATGGCAGAATACTCCATTTGGGCCAGAGGAAATATTTTGAAAGTGTATTTTCGGCCTGTCAGCGGCTCGCCCAGTTTGTTCGATAAATCAAAGACTGAAGATCCGGTTGCAATCACTTTTAACCCTTCGATGGTGTCAACCATAAACTTCAAAATTTGGCCGACATCTTCCAGCTTTTGAGCTTCATCAAGGATGAGCAACTTTTTATCGCCAAGTAAACGCTTGTAGTTTTCAGCGGTACGTTGCGACAACAATGCCTGAACGGCCATATCTTCACCATTGAAAAACAAAAAGGGTTCATGAATAGAATGTTCTATCAAATGATTGAGCAGCAATGTTTTGCCAACGCGACGGGCACCGAGCAATACAATTACTTTGTTTGGCTGAAGCTTATTTACAATTGATTCTTCAATAGCCCTTGGAATATAGCTGCTCATTTGGCATGGGTTTTTATTGTACAAATATACACAAATAAATTGCTATTGAAGGAATCCGGTTAAATTCCGTCAGTATAATGAAGGAATTCGGTTAAATTTCTTCAATTGATAAACAATCTGCGGTTTTTGTAATGGTATCATCAGTACGCTTTGCTCTTTGGGCTATACTAACAAGTAGGACTAAAAAGGATCATCTTTCATTTT
>JADYZK010000378.1 GCA_020853175.1 Bacteroidales bacterium | reverse complement strand
TACTTTTGTTTCTCATTTCAAAATGAAGCGCAATGAAGCTGAAAGTTTTCAAATTTGGGGGTGCTTCGGTAAAAGATGCAGCGGCGGTACGAAACATGGTTTCCATTATAGAGAAACAAAAGAATCAACATCTGATGATAGTGCTTTCAGCTATGGGCAAAACCACCAACGGCCTCGAAAAACTCCTCTTATCGGCAAGGGAAAAGCCATTTGTCTACGAAGCATCAATGGAGCATCTTAAAACATTCCATTTTCAAATTGTGGAGGAGCTTTTTGGTGCAGATAAGAACATCAAAACGCGATTACATAGTCTGTTTGTTGCTTTGGAAGCAGACCTGATACAAAACAGATCGCTTGCTTATGACCAGTATTACGATTTGATTGTGCCTTATGGCGAGTTGTTGTCAACAACAATTGTAGCCGCTTATCTCGAACAAAGCGGATTGCCTGTTTTGTTAAAAGATGCACGAAAGTTGGTGATGACTGACAGTAACTTTAGGGCCGCTAATGTTAACTGGAAGCTAACGCAGCACTGTATCGAGAGTCTGAAAGCCGAATTTGAAACACATTTACTTATTTTGACACAGGGTTTCATTGGTTCAAACCCACAGCAGCAAACCACAACTTTAGGACGTGAAGGGTCTGATTTTACAGCAGCAATTTTTGCATATTGCCTCGATGCACAAGAAGTAGTGATTTGGAAAGATGTTTCAGGCTTGCTCAACGCCGACCCCAAACGTTTTTCCCAAACGGTGAAGCTGCCCTCCATCTCCTACAGCGAGGCCATTGAATTGGCTTTTTATGGCGCAACCATCATCCACCCAAAAACCATCAAGCCACTTCAAAACAAACAGATTAAACTGAAAATTCAATCGTTTCTTGATGCTGAAATTCCGGCATCTATCATCAGCAATAACAACGAAAACGATACCCTTTTTCCTTCATTTATTGTAAAAGACAACCAGCTACTCCTCAGTATCAGTCCGCGCGATTTTTCTTTTATGGATGAAGCCCGACTGAGTTTTATCTTTGGAACGTTTCAGCAGTTGCGCATCCATACCAACCTTTTACAAACCTCGGCCTTGAGTTTATCCGTTTGCATTGATGATAATGAACGATCAATTCAAGGGATTTTGGAGGCTTTTTCTTCTGATTATTTCATCAAATACAACCATAACTTGCGGTTGCTCACCGTGAGGCATTACACCGATGCTATGATTCCCCAGTTGGTTTCCGGACAGGTAGTTTTGCTTGAGCAACGCAGCCGTACCACTTTACAGATGGTGATGGAATATGGTCAAGGTTAGCGAGTTACCTTCGTTTTTTAAGTTTAAGGAAGATATTTTGATAAAGAAATTGGCTTTGCATTTTTCCGTTGTTTAGAATGAGTATATTTAGGAGTAATTGATTGCTTTACTGATGAAGTCTGCTTATTTTTGACAGTTACTTTTTTTTAAGACGCTGAAAAAGAAAATAGTTCTCAACTTTTACTATTCAGGTTCACTTTGCTAAACAACCGAAAATCCTGAATCATAAAGTATTTTATTATAAAATTAGGAGGCACACCAATGAACTTCAACCAGCCCAGCCTTGTTATTTTACTGTCAGCTGCAATTTCAATTTATATTGCTGTTGCTGCCTGGAAAAGAAGGAAGGATAAGGCCATTTACACCTTGGCCATTCTGCTTATATTTTCAGCACTTTGGTCTATAGGTTACGCTCTTGAGTTGATGGGAACCACTGCCCAGCAATTGAAGGTGTTTGGCTGGATTGCCTACGTGGGCATTACCACAACGCCAATTTTGTTTCTTATTTTTGCACTGCGTTACACCCAAAACGACTGGTTCATCAACGATCGGCGCATGACGTTTCTTTTTAGTGTACCTGTTTTCAGTTTGTTAATGTTGGCCACCAACGACTTACACCATCTTTTTTATACTTCAGTTGAATTGCAGAAGAATGCAGGATATTATTTTTTCACATTTGTGTATGGCCCTATTTGGTATTTTCATGCAGCATGGGCTTATTTGGCGGGTCTGCTGGGGGTTTTGCTTTTTTTAAGGATGCTTGTAAAAGCTGAAAAAGAAAACCGAATCAAGATATCTTTCTTCATTGTTGGTTCTCTTGCTCCCTATTTTGCAAATACGCTCTACTTGGCAGGTATCAGGCCGTTCGGATTTCTCGATTTATCTCCGGTTGGTTTTATCGCGATGGGCGCGTTGTTGATGCTCGGTGTGGTTAGAATGAAGCTGTTCGAGATTAAACCTTTTGCCCTCGACTTGCTTTTTGTGAACATCCCCGATCCGATTTTTGTGCTTGATAAAAACCAACAAATTGCCAACAAAAACCCTGCTGCCAAAACGCTTGTTGAACTGATTTGTAAAGAAAAACCAAGGTTATGTGATAAAAGATTGTCAGAAAAAGAAGATGTTGTTCATTTTTTGCTGTCAGATGATATGATGCTTGACTTTGAAATTGATGACAAAATCTACCAACGCGATCAGTCAGACATTAAGTTGCCCGATGGAAAAATTGTTGGCACTTTAATCATTTTCAGAGATGTTACGGCAGCAAAAATGGCTGCCAAAACCATAGAAGAAAACGAAGCGCGTTTCCGTTCGATTCTCGAAAACATGCCCATCCTTTTGGATGCCTTTGATGAACACGGTAATATTATTGTTTGGAACAAAGCTTGCGAAGAAGCCACTGGATACACTGCTGACGAAATTATAGGAAACCCAAAAGCGATGG
>JADYZK010000377.1 GCA_020853175.1 Bacteroidales bacterium | reverse complement strand
CTCGATCTAATGGAAGTTCCGGCAGGAATGAGGGGCGTGCCTATTGCGTTGGTCACAGCCGGAATTTTAGCACTAGCTTTTATGGGTTTTACAGGTCTGGTATAAAGCTTTTTAGCGAAAAATTTGCGTTTTTTAAAAATATTTGAACAGAGGAAAGTGCATTTTTTCGCACTTACCTCTGTTTTTTTAGGTTGTGCAATCACTGTTTTTTATTGACTTTAATGTGATCGGACGACGCATTGGGTTTCGCTTCTAAACTTTAAGGCCTCACAAGTCGAAATTCCTAAACCATTTTCGTAACTTTGACCTAACAAACCAATTTAGTAATTCAAATTAGGAATAAAATCCAAAAATGGGAATTATAACTAAATACGGAATTATATAAGGAATTGATATTCAATATTCAACTATTGATGGTATGTTTTTTGGATTGTATTTAAGAATGAAAAACCCCAATAAAAAATGAAAAAATTACATACAAAACTTTTTTTACTGGCTCTATTGTTAGGTATCGGGTTTACTGGATGCCGCAAATCGGAGCCGATTGATAATACTGATGTGAAAGAAATGAAGGATCTCGTTGTGAATCCTGACTTTAAATGGGAAACAACTCAAGACATAGTGTTGAATATCAGCATCAACGATCCAGGTTTCCTTCCTTTGAAATCGAGGGTGAGTTTTTATATTCAAGACCCATTGTCCGGTGGCGACAAAATCAGTAGTGGAAGTATCAGCCCTTCTGAAGCTTTTCAGGGGCTGATTCGTATTCCATCGTATGTGAAAGACCTCTTTCTTTCACTTGAAACCTCTACCGGTATCCAACGTATTGATAAGGTGGCCATTAGCAATGGTAAGATTGATTACGTTTTTGTTTCATCAAAAAGTGGTGATTACAATCCTACTCCTTTTAAAAGTGTTGGCGACCCCGGTCCGGAATGTGACAACTGCGATGAAGTAATCAGTGGATCAGGAAATGTGAACATTACCGGAGGGAAAATATATTGTGTAACAGATAGTTTTACGGGTTCTGTTTCCTTTGAAACATGGAATGGTGGTGGAACACTTAAAGTTTGTGGCATTGCAACCATCAATGGAACAGTCACTTTAGGTACCAACAGCCACATTATGGTGACCCAAAATGGGAGCTTAACCCTTGGCGGAATCAGCATGTGGGGTGCAAATCCAAGTATTACGGTTTATTCCAACGCTACACTTCAAATAAATTCGGGATTGACAACCACCGGTACATTTGTCAACCACGGACAAACTACCATCAAAGGCAGTTTGGTATTGCAACAACTGAGTGAAATGGCCATTAACAATGGAAATCTCACTGTATTAAATGGCTCTGTAGAAGTGAATGGAAAGCAGTTTACCAACAACGGAACGCTGACAACTTCAAATAGCATGAAGTTTAATTCCAATGCCACTGTGGTGAACAACGGAAGTATCACAACCGGTAACAGCGTTGAAGTGAACGGATCGGTGTTTACCAATGAAAATGAAATGATTGTATCAAATGGATATTTTAATATCAACTCTGGAAGTAAGGTCATCAACCGCGGAAGTATTGATGTTGAAAAAGGCGATATCAATTTCAATTCGAGCGTTTTAACTGAGAACAGAGGAGCGATGCATGCCGGAAAAGATATCAATATCAATTCCAACAGCAAAGTAACAAATTACTGTAAAATGGTTGCCGACAAAAAAGTAGAAATCAATTCAGGTCAGTTTGTAATCAGCAATGGATATTTGTTTGCTACAACAAAAATTACCCTCAACGGAGGTGGAAATTTGAATATTGAAGATGCAAGTATGATTTCGACCAAAAGTTTGGTGATGAATGCCAGCATATACGGAAGCGGCAACACCAGCACTGTTCTATCTACCGATAAAATCCTTATCAACTCAAACAATGTTTTTTCAGGCGCCATTGAGGCGGCTTCTGAGCTGCTCTCAATCTCGCAAAATACGCCTCCGGCAAATCATCTCTTAAATGGTGCCACCTTTGTGAATCCTGACAATATGCAAAACTTCATTCCTGTTACTGCGTGTAATCCGGAAGGAGTTGGCTCCGAAGGTATTGTGGATATGGACAATGATGGTGTGCCTGATGATATTGATGAATTTCCTACCGATCCAGAAAGAGCTTTCAGATCATGGTATCCGGCACAAGGCAAATTTTCAACCCTTGCCTACGAAGATTTATGGCCAGGAATGGGCGATTTTGACTTCAACGATGCTGTGATAGAGTTTCAATATGAGATGGTTACCAATGCCACCAATGCCTTGGTTGACCTCAACGGTAAATTCAAATTGATGGCTGCCGGTGCCAGTTTAAACAATGGTTTTGCTGTTGCATTGCCTTTTGCTTCCAATAAAGTGACTTCTGTAACCGGTGGGAAGATTGTTGGCGAAACCATTGGATTTGCTCCTAACGGAACAGAGTTGGGTCATTCAAACGAAACAGTGATTGTGGTTTATGACGCCATTGTTGATGCGTATGGTGAAATCCTTAATACCGTTATTGACCGTCCTTATGTTGAAACCGACACCATCACCATTGCATTGCGCATGGCCACTCCACAGTCCAATTTTGGAGCAGCACCTTTTAATCCCTTCCTATTTATTGACCAAGAACGAGGTAAAGAAGTGCATTTAATTGACCATCAGCCTACTGTGTTGGTTAACCCTGAATTCTTTGGTATGTGGGACGATCGTTCAGTTCCCGGTCAAGGAAGCTATTATCAAACCTCAGGGCGTTTGCCTTGGGCTATTGAAATTCCGGTTTCGTTTGACTATCCGATTGAAAAAGTGGATATTCTTGTAACATACCTCAAATTTGCCGAATGGGCACTTTCATCAGGAACGGAATACCAAGATTGGTACCTCGATAAATCAGGTTATCGCAACACAGAAAACATTTATCCTAAACCTTCAAATAAATAATCGTTTATAAAATTTTGATAGAATTTATGCATTGAAACAGAGGTTTCATCAAAACAATTAATAAAAGTGTGGCAAAAATTTGTCACACTTTTTTTGTGCCTTTTGTTCTTGTTTTTACCTTCCAAGCTCTTTTTCCATTGTTATTTTATCAATCACTATATCAGAATAGATTTAATCATGTACTTTTGTATAGGTCACCTGTTATTCATCTATTTATAGCCTAAAAATGAGAAAAAGACTTCACTTATACCT
>JADYZK010000376.1 GCA_020853175.1 Bacteroidales bacterium | reverse complement strand
GTATTTCCCCGACAACCAACCGGAATCAAGTGGAATTTTAGCAATGATTCGCACCTCTTTTTCTTTAGCCAACTCAAAAGCCCGAGCAGCATCCTGATGCAGGATGTTGAAAAAAGCCTCAATCACTTGGGCGTTGGTCGTGTTCATCAACAACTGCATCTCTTCAAAACGGTCTAACGATGCACCATAGGCTTTGATTTTCCCTTCTTCCACTAACCGTTCCAGCACTTCATAATGGTCATTTTTAGTCCCGTCCAAGTAGGCAAGGGGTGGGTTATGAAAAAGAAGCGAATCTACATAATCCACTTGCAGGCGTCTCAGGCTGCCTTCCAACGATTCTCGGATATAATTCGACGCATAATTGGTCGTGCCCGAATCAGTATGCCCAAATTTAGTGTTGATGACAATACGGTCTCTGTCCACGCCCTTCAAGGCTTTACCCAGGCGAGTTTCGCCCGAACCGTGGCCATAATTGGGTGCCGTATCAAAAAAATTGATACCATACCCCAAGGCTTTCGCAACTAATTCCAGAGCTTCTTTTTCAGTCATGCTCTGCCATCCGGAATTACTGCCCAGTTGCCAGGCACCCAGCCCTATTGCAGAAACGTTCGGGGTGTTTTTAAGGTAGCGATTGTATTTCATAGCCTCATCCATAGTGATATAAAGAAAGGAAGGAACCATTTTGGTGACCCCTTGATTATTAAGTAAACGTATAGGGAAAGATAATAATAAAATTTTAGTTCGAGCGATAAAACAAACAAGAAAAAACAAACAATCTACCAAAACCCAATTCAAAAACCAACCGTCCTGCTGAGCCTGTCGAAGCATCTTTCAATTAAAAACCAAAACCCATTTCGAAGCACCGTTTTTTTCCACCCTTTAGGGCTGGGGCAAAACAAAATCAGTTTTAAAGCAAATCGTTTTTGTCTTGTTTTCATGTAGGACTGAAACACAATAAAATCAGTCATCCTACCATTCGGTCTTTGATTACTCCCAAGTACCTTATAAATCACCCTAAACCAATCTTTCGCTCCCCACAAAAACCCAAAATACAACCCCAATGCCAAAATCCCAATGTTAAGTTTTTCCCTAAACTAAAAACTTAACCTTGCAATTCGGTTACAATCAATTAACTTTGTTTAACATTAAATTAATAATAACATAACAATCAACTCATTCACACAAGCATATGGAAGAAAATAAAACCCCGGAAACTCCGGCAGCAGAAGTACAAAAAACGGCTACACCGGCTCCAAAACCGGCAACGCCCGCAAGAAAACCGGCTACACCGGCAGCAAAAACAACAGCACCGGCGGCAAAAACGGCGGCAACAGCAAAACCAGTGGCTCCTAAAAGAACCGCAACGCCTAGAACAACAACCGCAAAACCTGCTGCTGCAACACCTGCCGTTCGCAAACCTGCCGTAAAAAGCTCCCCGTTAGTCGACCGCATGGAACAAACCGCTCCAACAGCAAGAAGAGTGGCCACCACAACTCCCGCCAAACCGGAAGAAGTAGCCATGGAAGTAACCACCGTGGAAGTAACTTCCACCTTGGACAAAAAGACCCTTAAAAAACTAAAAAAGAAAATGAAAAAGGTAAAAGAAGAAGAGAAAAAAGCGAAAAAGAAAGAGAAAGAAAAAGCAAAAAAAGCAAAAGCGAAAGAGAAAGAAAAAGCAAAGAAAGCCAAAGCAAAAGAAAAAGCAAAAGCGAAAGAAAAAGCGAAAAAAGCTAAGAAAAAAGCATCCGGCAAAAAGAAAAAATAACTAGCCTAACCAAAAAATAGAAACCCAGTGTTTCTATTTTTTTTTGCTTATTCAAACCTCCCTCAGCTCGCTTCATTCTGAACGCATCAACTCATTCGCTCATTCGCTCATTTGCTTTAAAAAAAACCATTTTCACAAAACAAAATACTTTCCTATATTTGAGCACCGATGCAACCAATAAAAATAATCGAATGTCCGCGGGATGCCATGCAAGGCATCAAAACCTTTATTCCCACCGAGCGGAAAGTAGCCTACATCCAATCGTTGCTGCGGGTAGGCTTTGATACGCTCGATGTAGGAAGTTTTGTGTCCCCCAAAGCCATCCCTCAAATGGCGGATACGGCAGCGGTGTTAGCCCAACTCGACTTGTCGCAAACGCGTAGTAAACTGCTCGCCATTGTGGCCAACACCCAGGGAGCGGAGCTGGCCTCGCAACAAGCGGCCATTCACTATTTAGGTTTTCCTTTTTCCATCTCGGAAAACTTCCAAATGCGGAACACCCACAAGACCATCGCAGAATCGTTAGTCACCTTGCAAGAGATTTTAACGATTGCGGCAAACACAAACAAGGAAGTGGTGGCCTATTTGTCGATGGGATTCGGCAATCCGTATGGCGACCCATGGAATGTGGACATCGTAGGGGAGTGGACGGAACGATTAGCCAACATGGGGGTGAAAATCTTATCCCTTTCCGACACCATCGGAAGTTCCACCCCGGACGTGATTTCCTATTTGTTTGCCCACCTGATACCGAAATACCCAAGCATTGAGTTTGGAGCTCACCTGCACACCACTCCGGACAAATGGTTTGAAAAAGTGGACGCCGCCTACAAGGCAGGTTGCCGCCGTTTTGATGGAGCGATTCAGGGCTTTGGCGGTTGCCCCATGGCCAAAGACGATTTAACAGGAAACATGCCGACAGAGAAGTTATTGTCTTACTTTACCACCCAAAAGGAAAACACAAACACCAGCCCGATGAGCTTTGAGAGTGCCTATAATGAAGCAACGAAGGTGTTTGGGGAGTTTCACTAAGAAGGTTTAGTGTAACGATTAATTAGTAAAAGGGTGATGACTAATAACCTGCAATTTATTCTCCCACGCGAATTTCAAACATCTTATCCCAGTTCTTACCGGTAACAAACAAGGTCTTGCGTTTTGCGTTATAAGCAATTCCGTTCAGCACATCGATATCGGGATGTTGGGTGACTTTCTTTTTTAGTTCAGCGAGGTTAATTACGGCTTCCACGGCTCCATTAGCCGGGTTGATGATGGCAATGGCGTCTCTTTGATAAATATTCCCGAAGATTTTACCGTTAATCCATTCCAGCTCGTTCACTGATTTGATTTTATTCGCACCGGAATACACGTTGATGCTACCTTCAATTGCTAACGTTTCCGGATTTAAGGTATATATTTTCTCAGTCCCGTCAGATTGATATAATAGTTTGCCATCATTACACAATCCCCAACCCTCAATCTCTCTGGAATACTTGAATGTTTTGAGTTGTTTGAAGGTATTGGCATCATAAATAAATCCGGTCAGGTTTCGCCAGGTGAGTTGATACACTTTATTGTTTAATACGGTGATGCCTTCGCCAAAGATTGCTTCGGGATGTTCTACGCTTTTGTATACTTTCCCGGTTTTGAAATCGGTTTTGCGTAAACTGGAGATGCCTTTTAATCCTGTTCCGTTTCCGGCACCGTTTCCGGTTCCTTCTAACAAGGTGTCGCGGTGAAACTCTAACCCCTGCGTGTAGGCCTTGATGTCATGCGGAAAGGTGTTCACGATGATGTAATTTAATAACTTGGGTTGGATATTCGAAATCAATTCCACCCGATGGGTAGCTTCGGCAAAGTCGTCTTCAAAATAGACCATGGCTTTAAGGTATTGATAACCTAGTTTCTCCTTTGCAAAGTTTAACTCCAGGGAATTGTGTCCTTTTACGGAACCTATTTTTATCTCATTAACAAAGTAGACAATGCTGTCAATGGTTTTGTTTGCTTTGTTAGCAACAGACAATTTTGTGGTTTCTTCGGTGGTAAATTGTTCTTTTAGTTGGGCAGTATCAAAGGCAAATAAGTTTTTTTTGTCTGTAACGGTATCGCCGCAACTCACAAGAGTGGCAGTTAATAAAATGAAAGATAATAAGTTATGCTTTTTCATGGTCGAAAGAAATATATTAGGCAAATATAACGATTTGTATTAGGTAAAATTACTTGCAAAAATATAAAAAGATTGTATATTTGCAACGGCAAGTCCTACACGACCAGCTCCTGCAAACTCCTCCAGGGTGGGAACACAGCAAAGGTATGTGGTTGTAGCGGTGCGATGTAGGTCGCTTGCCATTTTTAATTTATCCCGAAGCTTCGGGAGTTTCAAATTCCTTCACTCACTTTCAGTAATTTTTCCCGACTTTTATCCGATGGAATTAAAATGGAAAATTGTTCGTCATCAACTGAAAGCACCTTTCAAGATAGCTTATGGAGTTTATGATTTCAGAAAAGCGTTAATTATTTCAATTACTTTTGATGGAAAAACGGGGTACGGCGAATGTACAGAAATAGATTATTACCATATTCTGTTGGCTGATTTTGAAGTGGAATTAGCTAAGCTTCAACCGGTAGTGGCTGCTTTGCCACTCGTGTCACCCTTTACTTTTTTTCACCAATTGAAGAGCTATGCTTTGCCACCGTTTTTACAAGCGGCGTTGGATTGTGCCTATTGGGATTTGTATGGAAAGGTAGAAAACAAAACGTTTGCCGAAATGAATCAGTTGGAGACAAGGGTTTATCCGGAATCTTCTATTACGATTAGCATGGATGACGAAGAAATTCAAGTGAAACAAATACTAGCGTCTGACTGGAATTATTGTAAAGTGAAAGTAAATACGTGGTCTACTTCCTTGCGGGATAAACTGTTGGCAACAGGCAAACAAATCAGCATTGATTCGAACGGGAGTTTCACCTTGGAACAATGTGAAGCCATCGCGAATGATCCGCTTTCAGCGGCTTTCTTATATTTTGAACAACCGATGCCCAAAGGGGCTGAATACTATCGACATTTGACGCGAG
>JADYZK010000375.1 GCA_020853175.1 Bacteroidales bacterium | reverse complement strand
GCTGTTTGAAATACTTTTTGCTGCTGATTGCAGAAAACCGATTGAAGAGAACTGGGCAGCTTTGGCCTTAGAAATTCAAAAAAATCATTATTAAATTCCACTATTTCTTTCGCCGAGCGGTAGTTGGTATCGAGGTTCTTTTCAACATAGTTTTGCGTCAGCAGCTGCTGAATGCGTAAAAGATGCAGATTTTCGTTGGCACGAAAAATCTGTGGTAACAATAGAAATTGTTGAAATTCGCCATTTCGGAAACGATAAATAGACTGTTTACCATCGCCTACGATGAGGTTTTGATGACCCGATGCCAATGAATTTTCAATTAAAGGCAGAAAATTCTGCCATTGAAGTACCGAGGTGTCTTGAAACTCATCTAGAAGAAAATGACGATATTTTTCACCCAAACGTTCATAAATGAAAGCCACCGCACTGTTTTGCAACAGTTCTGCCACACGTTTATTAAATTCGCTGATGTGTACCAACTGTTTCTCGGTAATAATGGTTTGTATCGTTGCCATTATTTTGGATTGAAGCGCAAAACCATGAATATTTTTGTACAATAATTTGAACAAAAGTAAACGTGAAAAAGTGCTTTCATACCAATTTTCCAAGTCCTTAAATTCAGCCAATACCGACGCCTCAATGATAGAAAAGGCAGCCATCACAGCCTTATCGGTACCTTTATTCACAAAAGGGTTGTCAGCTTGAAAACTGGTATGAATGGTTTTGGCTTCAAAGATGGTTTGCAAATCGCCTTGGGAGATGCGCACCAGCACAGGGCCAATCCCTTTTGTTTTTCCGGACAAGCTCTCAGGTGCAATGTTGGCACTTTGGAGCAAATCGAGGATATTTTGTGCTTTTGATCGAAAACCTGCTTCGATACGGGCAACCTCAGCTCCAATATTTTTTCTAATTGTCCACCAGTCTTTATCCTCAATCGTGGAAGATGCACTCATCATCAAAAAAGCTTCCTCACCAATCATTTCCTCAGCATAACTCTTCAGGGCTTTGTCCACCTTCCAGTCGCCTTCCTCTTCCACACGATTCAGAACAAAATCAATGATCACCTCAGTGATGAAAGCATCAGAACCAACTTTTTCCATCAGCTCATTCACCACTTCGTTCAATAAAACGCGGCTGCTCAGTTCAACATTAAACGCCGATGGCAGCGCAAGTTCGCGCGCAAAAGTACGCACCAAGCGGTGGGTAAACGCATCAATAGTGCCAATGTTAAAGTCGCTGAAGTTATGCAAGATGGCACTAAAAGCAAGGGTAGCATTCCGAGCAATCAACACCTCATCGGTAAGTCCGTGTTTGGCCAATTGGCTGAGAAGCACTTGACGCGATTTGCTTGACTGGGCATTAGCCGCACTCAGCAACCAAAGCGCTTGCAGCACCCGAGATTTGAGTTCGTTGGCAGCCTTATTGGTAAATGTAATTGCCAAAATATGGCGATAAAGACTCGGTTTTCGCAACACCAAGGCGAGGTATTCGAGCACCAAAGTAAAGGTTTTCCCCGAACCGGCCGATGACTTATAAACAACAAGTGACATTAGTGTTGCAAAATAAATTTCGATTGGAACAGTTTGTTGGTTTGGCGTATCTCAATAAGGTACAGTCCGTTAGGAAAGGTAGAGAAATCACCTTGGAGTTGATGCCGATTTCCAAAAGCATTGGATTTTTCAAAAGTTTCTTCATACACCAACTGTCCGGTGGTATTCAATATCCTTATGAAAGCTGTTTCTTGATCTGCACGATCGAATTCAATACTTAACCGTTGTGAAACCGGATTGGGGAAAACCTTTAACTCCTTCAATTCCTTCTGTGGCTCCAATCCCACGGTCAGATCGCGATAAATATCAGCATAAAAGACCGTAGTCCCCAGCAAATCGTCTTGCGTACATTGCAAAACGGGAATTTTCTTATTCTTTGCTAACCACTTATACTCTATGTAGTTACGTTCGATTTTGAAACCCTGACTTGCAGTATCTGCATACAAGCTGTCGAATTCTTGAACCACCGACTTTAGCCTAATCACTTCAAAAGTTCCATAAGGCGTAGTTAATGAGCCCCATCCATCCACTTCGGTTTGGCGATTGCGTTCAATAGAAATGAACCCGATATCGGGGATGCTAAGTTCCGCGAGTGCAACGGAAGAGTATGTTTGGCCCATGTTGAGCGGAAAATTAAAAATGACATCAGGGGTGCTGAACTTGAGCGGCACCGGAATTCCTGAAAACAAGATTCCATATCCAAAATCTTTATAGGAATTTGTGGAACGGTTAAAAAACTGAAAAGCATTGTCAATTTGAATGCCCGGAAGCAGCTCACCCAATGATACTTTTTGAACCACATTGGCACTGACGAAAAAACTGGGCCAGAGCAAAACAGGCGTTTGTTTTACCGTTAAAAAAGTATCCAACCGTTGTGATGAAGCCGTCAATGTTGAAAAATTCCACGTTTCATTTGGGCCCGTGCGCGAAAAATCAAAATTCTCAAAATTAAGTGCAAAACTGGTCCGGACGGTATCGCCTGCAACGGGCATATCGGCACTTGTTATGGTAATTTGGGCCTCGGCTTGAAAATAAAACATTGAAGCACAGAAGATGGCGAGAAGGATAATTTTTTTCATGGGGTGGTTTTTGTTTTCTTTTTCTTTCTGTAAAATAATTCATTAAAAGCGTCGAAATCTTGTCGGTACGAAACACCGATGCCTTGAGTGTAAGGAGAATAATTGTCGAAAATACCAAAATTGAGCCACGAGCTATGATTGGAGTGGTTAAAACCTTTCATTCTGAAACGCCCATCTTCGGTCAGTTTCACGCTAACATCCACATCACCAACGATATTGCTGGCGTTTTGACTTAGGCCCTTGTTATTAGAAACGCCAAAGTTGCCTTCGATAGACACCCGATCGTTGAAAAGTTGCGTTGAAAGCGCCACTTCCAATTCTTCGTTGGTGAGCTCATCGCCCGGACGATAGTTCAGTCCGATGTCGAAATCCTTACTGATTTGAGACAGGAGTCCACTCAACTGACCCGAAAGCATCTCAAAGGTTGAGTTGGTAATGGACGAGTTTCCAATATTGGTGTTGGCAAAGCCTCCCAGCACCAAAAGCGAAACCATTTGCTGGGTCATTGCGGCATCGTTGGTCGTGTCAATCACATTGAAAACCCTTTGCTCAACATCGGTATCTGAACCGGGAAGCGCAAAGCTAAAACGAATATCAGGATTAAATAACTGGTTGGTTAGATGGATGATACAATCAACATTGATGCGGTTGCGCAGGCTCGAAGTGGTATCAATTCCCAATCCTGCCAGCGAGGCTTTCACGCGATAAACGCCTTTCACGTCAATGTCGGCCTCCATCGGGTCGCCGGTCCAAGTGATTCTTCCACCCTCCAACAGGTTAAAGCGCTTTTTGAGGATATTTTCAAAGGTGAAAGTAAACAACCCGTTGTTAACAAAGTAGTCGCCATTGAGGGCAAAATTGCCGGCATTGTTGACCTCCAAAGTAAGATTTCCTATACCACGTGCTTCGAGGCTTCCCATGTCGTAAGGTAGAAAAATCTTCACAAAAGCGTCAGGTGTAATTTCAGTTTCAAGGTTGATGCTAAATCCCGTATTGGCTATGGGAGCTAAGAAAGGGCCCATCATCAGCGAGTCTAACCTATTATTATCACGCAGGTTAACGAATCGTATGAAATCACTGCTACCTACTGTGCCTGCTGTATTGAGCGGTATCACAATACTTGTTCCTCTTTGGCTGATGACTTTCATGCCCATTTCAATATTGTCCAAAGGTCCTTTTATTAAAACTTCGCCCGTTGCCACGGCAGAACCATAAAAAAGTTCGTTTTGTTTTGGCCCGGTGTTGAGGGCAAGCAAGGCTTCAGGCTGAATTCGAATATTGAACGCCCAGT
>JADYZK010000374.1 GCA_020853175.1 Bacteroidales bacterium | reverse complement strand
CTTTCGCCTGAGCTCATCCAAAGACAGAAAAACCTTAAAATTGTATTTACACCCATCCACGGTTCGACAGTGAAATTGGTGCCAATGGCGCTCAAAGCCGTTGGATTTGATGCTGTGACAATAGTTGAAGAACAAGCCATTGTAGATGGCAATTTCCCAACCGTTGTTTCTCCCAACCCCGAAGAACCTGCCGCTTTGAGCATGGCCATTCAAAAAGCCAACGCCATCAATGCCGATTTGGTCATGGCTACCGATCCCGATGGCGACCGTGTGGGCATCGCCGTGAAAAATGATCAAGGTGAGTTTATCCTTCTCAATGGAAATCAAGCTGCTACTTTGCTGATTTATTACCTCCTGAATCAGTGGAAAAATAATGGCAAACTTACAGGAAATGAATATATCGTAAAAACCATCGTTACCTCCGAGCTGTTGGTTGACATGGCCAATAAGTTTAGGGTAGAACATTTTGATGTGCTTACGGGCTTCAAATACATTGCCGACATTATTAAAAAGCTGGAAGGCAAAAAGACCTTTATCGGCGGAGGCGAAGAAAGTTACGGCTATCTCGTGGGCGACTTTGTTCGCGATAAAGATGCAGTGAGCTCCTGTGTGATGTTGGCTGAAACAGCAGCTTGGGCTGCCGATAACGGCAAAAGCATGTATCAGCTGCTCAAGGATATTTATGTCGAATTTGGTTTTTATAAAGAAAAATTGTTGTCACTCACCAAAAAGGGAATGGCTGGAGCACAGGAAATTAAAGCGTTGATGGAGCGTTTCAGAAACCATCCTCCAAGCAAAATTGCCGGTTCTCCTTTGATTATGGTGAAAGATTACGAAAGCGGAAAAGCACATAATATCCTCACCGGTGCAGCCACTGAAATGGGACTTCCCAAGTCGGATGTGTTGCAGTTTTTTACCGCCAATGGAAATAAAATCAGCATTCGACCATCGGGAACCGAACCCAAAGTGAAGTTCTATTTCGGCGTGAAGGCTGCCTTGCCAAGGGTGGAAGATTTCGACAAAGTGGATGCCGAACTGGAACAAATGATAGGTGAAGTGATGAAGGCGTTGGAGCTGTAACCTTTATCTTACATAGCTTTTAAAAAAAAGATGCAGTTCATTCTGCATCTTTTTTTTGTAGTTACACAGGTATAATCCGTAGATTTTTTCAAAAATTGATTTTTTGGTGAAACTACCGTACTTTTGTTCTACAACAACCAACAACAACCAAAACAATGAAAAACTTTTTCGTTTTGCTGCTTTTATCGGCAGTGGCTTTCGCGGGCTGTAAGGTGGACAACGCCACCGACATCAATGGGACCTACCAACGGCTCTATCTTTTTCAAGATCAAGAATATCAAGTGGAATTGTCCCTTACCACTGATGGCCAACTGCACTGGAGGCCCTTGGACAGCATCCCAGGTCATCAAAGCTCAACAGTGAAGTATGTGTTGCAGTCGGGAAAGCAATTTAAAATTTATGAGGATACTGATTGTAATTCAGAGGCGATCTATGATTATGTCATCAGCAATGAACAACTGAGCTTGTCGTCAGCCAGCGATTCGTGCCAAAATCGAAAAATGGCTTTATCGGGTGACTGGACGAAGGTGAAATAAACTTCTGCCTCTTTACTCATTAAAGGGCATGTTTATCCCAATTCGAAGGAGGTGATACCGAAAATTTTGTTGATGTCAACATTCGGTTTTTGGCCATAGTACATCCGTGCACATTCAAAAACGGGTTTTGCTGCATACTGCTCAGTGAGTTGAACGGCCTGCGGATTGTTGAGTGGAATATCGAGAAAAACATCTTCACCTTCGGCATGAGAAAGGCATGCGCGATAGAGGGCTTCAGCCACTTTGAAATGGTCGGCAAACAAAGGACCAATTTTATAGCCGATAGCGGCTTTTCGGATAACGACAAAGCCTTTAAAAACATTTTTTTCAACAAATTTGAAAGCCTTGGTTTGTGGCAGCTCAAGCCAGGGTTTTAAAAAATAGGGTCGCGTAAAGCCGAAATAAAGTGAATCGTAATCATAAATAACAGCATAATCAGTGGGTTGAATGGGAGTTACAAAAGAGTTTTCGGAAAAGTGTTCACCCTTTCTCACAAATCTTTTGTCAATAAACGCCGATGCAAAACCTCCCTCGCGATAAAAAGGCTGCATGGCCACCACGCCATCCATTCCAATCGTCGCTTCCGGTTTAAGGCGCGACAGCAAAAGGTTGCGTCGCTCAAACCATAGTTGTCGGCCAAAACCTTTGCCTCGGTAGTTGGATTTTACAATAAACAATCCCATAAAACCAAATTCACCTTTGTAGGAAACGATTGAGCCACCTGCAATCAGTTCATCTCCAATGAAATATCCATAGTGTCCATCAGGATCGGTGGCGTAAAAAACATGCGCATCAAAAGGCCCCGGGGTCCATCCTTCTGCTTTGGCCCAATCTACAAGGGTGATTAGGTGTTGCAAGTTGAGCTTTTGGAGTGTTGGTTTATTCATTGTGCTGATCTATTGTTTTTTAAATTGTGGTTCAATGTGTTTTATGCTGTCCAAACCTTGAACAAAGCCATGATGACATAACCGAAGATCACCACGGCATAAATCAGTTTTGCCATTGTTCCGGCCAAAAAACCAAGGAATGAACCAAAGGCCGATCGCCATGCGTTTTCATCGCGAGTGCCGGCAAATTTTTCACCGAGATAAGCACCTACAAAAGGGCCTAGAACCATTCCTAGCAAGCCGAAAGGCCCAATGACGATGCCCGCGAGTGGCAAAGCTATAACTGCAACTACCAGCCCGATGGTGCTTCCGGTGATGCCGGCTTTTGTTCCACCCAACAGTTTGGTGCCATAAATAGGAATATAATAATCCAGCACAGTGATGAAAATGGCCAGCAGAGCTGTGATGAGGTAAAACTGAGTCGAAAAGGCCAACCAACTCGAGGCAGCCGACACCATTAGCCCTAAAAAACTCAAAGGAGGCCCGGGAATACCCGGAAAAACACTGCCGATGATGCCGCCAAAAAGTAAAATGAAGCCTAACACAATAAAAAAAACGTCCATTATTTTTCGTTTTAAGGCACGAATATAAAAAAATGTTCGTTTATGGGACAATATCAATTGAAACATATCTCCTATTTATGAAAGATAAAGTGATCGTCGTTACCGGAGCCTCCAGCGGAATAGGAGAGGCCACAGCGCTTCTTTTGGCGAAACATCATGTCCAATTGGTGCTGATGGCGAGGCGGGAAGACCGCCTGAACTTTTTGGCCGAAAAAGTGCGCAATTTAGGGGCAAAAGCTATGGTGGTTGCGGTGGATATTGCCGACAGAGCTGCTGTTGCAAAGGCTTTTGAAACGGTTTTAAACCACTTTCAACGCATTGACGTTTTAATCAACAATGCAGGATTGATGCCCATTTCATTTCTTGATAAACTCAAAATTGACGAATGGGACCGTATGATTGATGTCAACCTCAAGGGTTTACTGTATTGTGTAGCCGGCGTGTTGCCCTCCATGAAGGAGCAACAATCAGGGCATATCATCAATGTTTCATCAGTTGCCGGTCGCCGTGTTGCACCCGGATTTGCAGTTTATAATGCAACAAAATTTGCCGTTACGGCCCTGTCCGAAGCCATGCGGATGGAACTCACGCCAACGTCAAACATCCGTGTTACGGTGATTGAGCCTGGCGCCGTGGCTACCGAATTGACTTTAACCATCACCGATGTGGACATCCTTAAAGCTTTTAGTCAACCTTCTGGATTGAAGCCAATACAGCCCGATGCCATCGCCCGTGCCATTGAATATGCGCTTTTGCAACCCGAAAATGTGAACATTAGCGAGGTGGTCGTAATGCCATCCTCCGAACGGTGAGGAACCCTCAAGGGGGGGATATTTTCACATGTTGGACGTGGGTCTTTTCGGAGATTCCACGTCTTTTTTGTTGGCGTAAGTGTCTTTTTTTTTACAGTTGGCATTGGATTTATATGTTTGCGTCAATTTTTTTTCAATTTTTTAAAGTGTTGATATAATGTATATTATGATTAATTTATCTTTATTACGAAACTTTTCGTAGAAAAAACTTGACAACGCTGTTTCCATTACTTACTTTTGCTACGAAATAATTCGTACAACATGGAAATACCTTTAAAGCCGACCGATGCTGAATTGGAAATTCTTCAAGTCATCTGGAAAGAAGGGCCTTCAACCGTTCGTGCCATCAATGATATTTTAAATCAACGTAAAGTAGTTGGTTACACCACGACTTTAAAATTATTACAAATTATGGCGCAAAAAGGGATTGTCAGAGCCGATAAAAGCGATAGAAGCCATGTTTATATTGCCTTGCTACGAGAAGAGGAAACGCAACACCACTTGATTGATCAGCTGTTGAATGCCGCCTTTGGTGGCTCAGCCAAAAAGTTGGTGATGCAAGCTTTGGGCAACGGGAAAACCAGTTTGAAGGAGCTGGAAGAAATTAAAAGTTTGATTCAAAAATTGGAAGGGACACAGGAATGAGTGCTTTTGGAATGGTTTTCACAGATGCCATGCTTCAAACGGCAGGCATAGCTCTTTTACATTCCCTGTGGCAGTCGGGGCTTGTGGCTTTGGTAACTTTTTTGCTGCTCAAATTGATGCATAAAACCACCGCCCAAAGCAGATACCTTATTGCTGCCATAGCGCTATTGGCAACTCTGGTGCTTCCTGTGGTTACTTTTATCAAATTGTATCAGCCTGCTCTTGCCTTACGACCCGCTATCGAAACTTCGGAAAATATTGTATCGGTTGCCTACACGCTTGCTGACACCCAATTTCACATCGAAAGTTGGTTCGATCGTGCTGAAATGTTTGTGCTTCAACTGGCGCCATTGTTCTTTTGGTTTTGGCTCGCAGGCATGATTTTTATGGCTTTACGCATGAGCGGTGGTTATTTTTTGGCCTATCGTTTCCGTCGGGTGGGTGTGGTTGGCGTGGGTCATGAATGGGAGCAACGCCTAAAACAAATTGGTGATGCCCTTCATGTCAAAACAAAAGTGGTTTTGTTAGAATCGGTAAAAATTACAGTTCCTATGGTGGTTGGCATCTTAAAACCTTGCATCATTTTGCCTCTCGGAACCTTATCGCGACTGCCTTTCGATCAGGTTGAAATGATTTTGGCGCACGAGCTGGCCCACATCAAACGGGCTGATTTTATGGTCAATATTTTTCAATCACTGATAGAAACCATTTTATTTTTCAATCCTTTTGTATGGTGGATTTCATCGGTGATACGTGCTGAGCGAGAAAATATTTGCGATGATATGGCCTTGATGACATCGGGTAAAAATCTTTCGTTGGTCAAAGCCCTTGCCAACCTTGCAGCCGCCATCAGGCCTGAAACTGCATCAAATACACTGATCACTTTTAATCAAATAAATACTATGAAAAGAATCGAACGACTTATTAGAAAACCCAAGCT
>JADYZK010000373.1 GCA_020853175.1 Bacteroidales bacterium | reverse complement strand
GTGCATATTAGGCAAAACCTCAACTTTTTTCAAGGAAAAAAATTCCCGCTAAGCTTAGGAATTAAATCGGCTAAAAATGAAATTCTTTTACTCACCGATGCCGACTGCCACCCCACCTCCAACCAATGGATTAAAAGCATGGTTCAAAATTACACTCCCGGTATTGAAATCGTTATTGGTTATGGCGCTCACGAAAAAAAAAGAGGGCTTTTAGGTTTTTTGCAACAGTTTGACACCCTGCAAATTGCTATGCTTTATCTTTCAAAAGCATTGGCGAGAAGACCCTATATGGCCGTTGGTCGCAACCTTTCTTATCGCAAAAGCGTGTTCATGAACAACAAAGGTTTTATCGCCCATTACAACATTCCCTCAGGCGATGATGATTTGTTTATTCAACAAGCGGCCAACAAAAAAAATACAGCAGTTGAAATCAGCAAAGAATCTATCACATTTTCTGACGCTAAACCAACCCTCAGCTCGTGGATACGCCAAAAACGTCGCCATCTTTCCACAGGTAAGTATTACCGCGCGGGCATTCAATTTCAGTTAGGTCTATACGCTTTTACCCAGTTATCTTTCTACGCCACAATGACTTGGCTCTTTTTTCTTCCCATTCATTGGTTGTTTCCGGTAGCCTTTTTTACTTTCCGATACATCAACCAATTGGTGGTGTTTGGCAAAAGTGCCGCCAAGCTGAACGAAAAGTTTTTGTTCGTTTTTACTCCCTTTGCTGAATTGTTTTTTATTATTTTTAACCCCGTCATGTTGGTTTTAAATGTATTGACTAAACCATCTAAATGGATGTAAATCATAATCTTACTGATAAAGGCCTAAGAGATTTTGAATTAATTCAGCGTGCTTTGTTCAACCACGATCAATCTGCTTTTGCCCAATTGCTGCAACTTTATCGCGAGCCGGTGTACTATCTGATGTTAAAAATGACCGGCAACACATACGATGCAGAAGATTGTACCATTGAAGCTTTTGGGAAAGCTTTCAATAAACTGCACCAATACACGCCCGATTTTGGCTTCAGCACCTGGCTTTTTCGTATAGCTACCAACAACTGCATTGACTTTCAACGCCGCAACAAACTTCAAACTGTTAGCCTATCCAATAAGGAACAAAACAACACCATTGGTTTTCAACTGCCTGATGGCAATCCCGATCCGGAAGCATCCATCATTCACAAGCAAAAACTTCTTGTGGTACGTCAGGTCATCGAAAAACTGAAACCCCACTACCGCAGTTTGATTGAGATGCGCTATTTTGAAGAGATGAGTTATGAAGAAATTGCCGACAAAATGCACCTTCCGTTAGGTACAGTAAAAGCACAACTTTTTAGAGCGAGAGAGTTTCTTTTTCAGCTCCTCAAGCGATCGGAAGGCAAATTTTAGATCGGTTGAATCCCGCATCAAAGTAGAAAAAGGCTAACTTTGCCACACCATTAAAGCCTATCTCCATGCACGATTTAAACCAATTTCGCAAAGCGATTCTTCAAGGTATTCCCGATGAACTTCCAAAGAAAAAACCTTTAGATGCTACCATCAATCATGCTCCAAATAGAAAAGACATTCTAACATCCAAAGAAAAGGAGCTGGCTCTCAGAAATGCTTTACGCTATTTCCCACAAAAACATCATGCTATATTGGCATCCGAATTTGCCGAAGAATTGCTCACCTATGGGAGAATCTATATGTATAGGTTCAGACCTGATTACCCCATCTACGCCCGTGATATTGAAGCATTTCCGCATGAATCCAAACAAGCTGCAGCCATTATGTTGATGCTGAGCAACAACCTCGATGAGGCTGTGGCGCAACACCCACACGAGCTGATCACATACGGTGGCAACGGGGCTGTGTTTCAAAATTGGGCACAATATCTTCTGTGCATGAAGTACCTTGCCACCATGACCGATGAACAAACATTGGCGCTTTATTCCGGGCATCCGATGGGGTTATTTCCATCGTCCAAAGAAGCTCCCAGAGTGGTAGTTACCAATGGAATGGTTATCCCAAACTACTCAAAACCTGATGATTGGGAAAAATTTAACGCCCTTGGGGTTTCGCAATACGGACAAATGACTGCCGGATCATTCATGTACATTGGCCCACAAGGCATCGTGCATGGAACAACCATCACCGTGCTTAACGCATCGAGAATGCAGCACCATCCGCAGCATCAAGGGGGCATAAAAATATTTATAACTTCCGGATTGGGCGGAATGAGCGGGGCACAACCCAAAGCTGGCAACATTGCAGGTGTGGTGAGTATTACTGCCGAAATTAACCCCAAAGCAGCCTACAAACGCTTTGAACAAGGCTGGGTGGACGAAGTGATTGATCAAGTGGATGGCGCTATTGATGCGGCATTGCTTTGGCAGAAGAAAAACCTACCCCACTCCATCGCTTTTTTGGGAAATATTGTTGACCTGTGGGAACGCTTGGCCGAGCGCAACATTGTTGTAGATATGGGCAGCGACCAAACCTCCTTACACAATCCATGGTCGGGCGGTTATTATCCTGT
>JADYZK010000372.1 GCA_020853175.1 Bacteroidales bacterium | reverse complement strand
GTCGTACAAAAGGCCTTGGTGTTGAACTCAATAGCTCAGTTTCTTTTGAACAAGTGGCTGTTTTGCCCAAATACCAAACCCAATATGGTGGTGGTTATGTTTACACAGGCGATGGAACTGCTGATGGTTTTGCTCTGCAAAACATCAATGGCGTTGACTATCGTTTGGTTGACTACGCCCTCGACGAAAGCTGGGGCCCACGCTACGATCCTAACGTGAACGTACTGAGTGCTTTTGATTTGTTCGATTGGGAAGCCAACGGAAAACAAGGAAATCCTAACACATCACCTTGGATTACTCCCGAGAATGATGTAGATGCTTTCTTTGAAACAGGCGTTGCTTATAACAACAACGTTGCTTTAACCGGTGGTGACGAAAAATCATCATTCAGGTTATCCTACACCAATTATGATTTGACGGGTTATATGCCCAACAGTAAGCAAAAACGTAATACCATAGGCTTCAACGGCGAATCACAAATCAGCAAAATGCTGAAAGGTTTCGTAGGCGTTAACTATGTGAACACCTACACCAAAGGCCGTCCCGAAACCGGTTATGCTGACAACAATATCATGCAAAAATTCAGCCAATGGGGACAAAGACAGCTCGACATGAAAGTGATGAGCAATTATGTAAACCCTGATGGTACCCAAAGGGTTTGGAATCGTAACAGTTGGGATGATGGAACTCCTGCATATTCCGACAATCCATATTGGACACGTAATCGCAACTACCAAGATGACCAAAGAAACCGTTTATTTGGTAACGTTGGCTTTGTATTGACCCCGCTCGAAGGCCTTTCATTGCAAGGAAAGTGGAATATTGACTATTACAACTTGAGTGAAATGGAAAGAGTTGCTATTGGATCACAAGCGCAATCATCCTACTCAGAAGCTGCTCGCGAACACTTGGAAACAAACCTTGAATTTTTGGCTACCTATCAAAAAAGATTGTCAGAAGACTTTAGCCTCACCTTGTTAGGCGGTGCCAACAAACGTCATAGAGAATACAGTCGAATCACTTCTAGCACTGTAGGCGGACTTATCATTCCTGAATTGTACAGGGTTACCAACTCGGTAAACAAACCCGATGTTGCCAAATACAACGAAAGAAAAGAAGTACAAAGTATTTATGGTAGTTTCAACTTAGGCTACAAAGGCATGTTGTATCTTGATGGAACAGCTCGTAACGATTGGTCTTCAACCTTGAATGATCCTTTCTTCTATCCTTCAGGAACTGTTAGTTTTGTTTTTTCAGAACTTGATGCCTTAAGAGACAATAAATACCTAAGCTTTGGTAAAGTTCGTTTTGGAGCAGCTATTGCCGGTAACGATACTGATCCCTATACCAATGACTACTATTACAGTTATGTAAGTAACTTTGGCGATATGGCCATGTATTCCGTTCCCGGTACTTTGGCCAATCCACAGTTAAAAGCTGAAAAAACACAATCTATTGAAGTTGGTACCGAATTGATGTTTCTCAACAACAGAATCGGACTCGACGTTACCTATTATGATGAAGCTTCTATTGACCAAATCTTAGCTGTTGCCATTTCAGGTGCCAGCGGATACGGCTTTAAAGCTGTTAACGCAGGTAAAATCACCAATAAAGGTATCGAAATCATGTTCCGTGCCACTCCGATACAAACAAAAGATTTCTCTTGGAATTTGAGTCTTAATTTCACAAAAAACAAGAACGAAGTTGTTGAATTGGCTCCAGACCTTGATGTTTATCAACTTGCCAGCGGACCCTTTAACGTGTCTGTAAATGCACAAGTTGGACAACCTTATGGAACACTCATCGGAAGCAGCTTCGTTCGCGATGCTGACGGCAACAAAATTGTTGGCACCAACGGAAAATACCTCAAAGGTGATGTAAAAGAAATCGGAAATGTGATGCCCGACTATATGTTAGGTTTCTGGAACACCTTTAATTATAAAGGCATCGAGTTGGCTGCTTTAATTGACGTTCGTCAAGGTGGTCAATTGTTCTCAACAACCAATATGTGGGGTACTTACAGCGGTATTCTCGAAGAAACTACTGAGATAAATGCTAACGGTAAAAACGTTCGTGACGCTGTTGAAGATGGCGGTGGAGTACTCAGCGAAGGTTATTATGGTAAATTGGCAGCCGATGGTTCAGTGATTTATCTTGATGCCGATGGCAACACCTCTGCAACTCCTGTTTCTAACGGAACTTATGTAGATGCTGAAGAATGGGGCGGATGGCATTATGACGGACCTGCTGAACAAAACATTTTCGACGCCTCTTACATCAAACTCAGAGAGCTTCGCATCAGCTACAGCATTCCTTCAAAATATACCGGACCTATCCAGAATTTGAAAATTTCGGCCTATGGTCGTAACCTTGCAATCTGGGGAACTGACATTAAACACATTGACCCGGAAAACACCACCAGCAGTGGAAACATTCAGGGTATTGAAGGTGGCGCCCTGCCCAGCCTACGCTATTTTGGCTTCGGATTAAATTGTAACTTTTAACCCTAAAAGGAGAAAAAATGAAAACTAAAATCATAAAATATACATTCTTACTTTTGGTATTGGTGGTAACATCATGTACCAAAGATTTTGAAGAAATCAATACCGACCCCAACCGCCCTAAAAGCGTTCCAACGGTCAATTTGATTTCGACAGCCCAAAAATCACTCATGGACGACATGATGGATGAATGGTTCAGCGGTCGCCAAGGCTTGCTGTGGTCGCAATACTGGGCTCAACGCAACTATACTTCTGAAGACCGTTTCTCGATCCGTCAGAATACGAACAGTTCATACTGGAGATTGATTTATACCGATATGATGGATCTTGAACAGATCATCAAATTGGCCAATGATCCTATCGAAAGTAAAGTAATTGATACTTATTATGGTGACGCTAAAGGTCAAATTGCTGCTGCCAACACGCTCAAGGCGTATGTTTTTCAGCTGCTGACCTCCACCTATGGTGATATTCCCTACGAACAAGCTTTCCAAGCTGCTGACAACCCAACTCCAGCTTATTCAACACAAAAAACGATCTTCTTAGATTTGTTTGCCAAATTGAAAGCTGCTGCTGATTATTTGCCAACTGTTGAGGGTCAAGTGTTTACCTCAGGTGATTTGATGTATGATGGCGACCCCATGTTATGGGCCAAATTTGCCAACTCATTGCGCTTGAAAATTGCTATCCGACTGAGCAAAGTTACCGATCCTGATTTGGTTGCTGCCCGTAATTTGGCCATTGCCGAAGCTATGGACGGTGCTTTTACCAGTAACGACGACAATGCTTCTGTTACCTACCTTGGTGACGGACAAAGCAATGCCCCCATGTATGACGGTTTTTATACCTCACGTCGTAATGACATGACAGTTACCGCTCAGTTTGTTGATTTATTGAAAGGTATCAATGACACCCTCAACAACAAAACCAATCCTTTCTTAGGTTTGACCGACCCAAGGTTGCCCATCTGGGTACCTAAAGCAAAGGGTGTTTACAGAGGAATGCCTTATGGTATCGAAGATAAATACGCATCACAATTGCGTGCTTATGCTGCCAATATCTATGGAGCCGTGAACATTGTTTTAACTGGCGACTTTACCGTTGTTATGATGGATTATGCTGAAGTATGCTTCATCAAATCGGAATTGGCCGGTTGGGATCAAGCCCATTACGAAGCCGGTGTTACTGCATCGCTTGATTATTGGGGTGCCGATGCCGATGCCTCCGCAGCCTATTTAGCCGCTCTTCCTGCTGCCAATATGGAAAATGTAATGACACAAAAGTACATTGCCCTGTACATGAATGGTTACGAAGCATGGGCCGAATGGCGCCGTACAGGTTTCCCTAAATCTATCGTTCAGGTTGGTGAACTCACCGGCCCAACTGTAGATGGCACACCAGTTGAATTTACAGCCATTGCCGGCACTGCTATTCCACGTCGTCTTACCTATCCCGTTCAAGAATTTACAATCAATAAAGCCAATGCCGATGCTGCTGCTGCTGCTATCGGAGGTGATGAGTTTTCAACAAGACTTATTTGGGATAAATAAAATAAATGGTTAGTGCATCTTATAAACCCTAGGGTTTTGTCCAAAGCGGTTTCAGTTCAACTGAAACCGCTTTTTTTTCGGCATTAACCAAAAAAAAACTCCGATGCAAAGCATCAGAGTTTTTTAGTAGCGGGGGCAGGATTCGAACCTACGACCTTTGGGTTATGAGCCCAACGAGCTGCCTCTGCTCCACCCCGCAGTATATTTCCCTTCTTATTAGGGAGTGCAAAGATAAATTTTGTTTCTTTGCAAACCAAAGAAAATTCAAAAAAAATATTCATGACACATAAGTCGGGCTATGTCAACATTATAGGAAATCCCAACGTTGGCAAGTCAACATTAATGAACGTGTTGGTGGGCGAAAAACTCTCCATTATCACTTCAAAAGCACAAACAACAAGGCATCGCATTTTAGGAATTGTGAACCATGATGATTATCAAATCATCTTTTCCGACACGCCAGGTATCATTCATCAGCCTGCTTATAAAATGCACGAAGTGATGAACAGCCATATCCGCACTGCCTTAATAGATGCTGATTTGATCATCTACGTGGTGGATGTGAGTGAAAAAACATCGCACGAAGACTATGTTTCGAAGTTGAGTGAAACCATTTTACCGGTATTTGTTGTTTTAAATAAAATTGACCTCTCCAACCAAGAAGAAGTTACCGCAATGATTGCACAATGGAAAGAAAGGCTTCCCAGAGCGGAAGTTTTTCCTGTTGCTGCGGCACATCTTTTTAATACCGAGGGCTTGTTGGATCGCATCCTGGAAGTGATTCCCGAATCGCCACCCTACTTTCCTAAAGACGAATTGACGGATAAGTCCATGAGGTTTTTCATTTCAGAAATTATACGTGAAAAAATTCTGCTTTATTATAAACAAGAAATTCCTTATTCGGTTGAAGTTGCGGTAGATAGCTATGAGGAAACTGAGAAACTTGTTAAAATTCAAGCACTTATTTATGCAGCGCGTGATTCGCAAAAAGCCATTCTGATCGGCAAACAAGGCAGCGCCATTAAAAGGGTCGGCACCGAAGCACGGTTGGATATGGAAGCCTTTATTGGGAAAAAAGTGTTTCTCGAACTCAGCGTTAAAGTAGTTAAAGATTGGCGCAACGACGATAATTTGTTGAAACGGTTTGGTTACGAGGCCGGTTAGCTCCAGCATACCGATACTGGATACAACGAATAAAAATTGGATTGAAAAAATTGTTCACACTTTGTGATCTTAAAGTATTATATATAAGATAGTTATGGCTAATATAGTAGCAATTGTTGGGCGGCCCAACGTAGGTAAATCAACACTTTTTAATAGGTTGGTGAAGTCACGACAAGCCATCGTAGAAGAAACTGCAGGAGTAACCCGCGATAGGCATTATGGCGTTAGCGATTGGAATGGAAAATCATTTCACTTGATTGACACCGGGGGTTACGTTGTAGGCTCCGATGATGAATTTGAGCTGGAAATTCGCAAGCAAGCACAGCTCGCCATCCAAGAGGCAGATGTGATTTTGTTTGTAGTGGATGCCTTTGAAGGGATGCACGTTCTTGATGAAGAAGTGGGTAACATTTTACGCCAATCAAAGCGTGAAGTTTTTTTAGTAGCTAACAAAGTGGACAACCACGATCGAATTGTGCTCGCTCAAGAGTTTTATGCCCTTGGTTTGGGAGAAGTTTATACGATTTCGGCTATCAATGGTAGCGGAACCGGTGATTTGTTGGATGAGGTTGTAAAAAACTTTTCAGCAGAAATTGAAATTGAGGACGATGGGATACCACGTTTTACAGTGGTTGGCCGTCCCAACGTAGGAAAATCATCTATTGTCAATGCTTTTCTTGGCGTTGACCGGAACATTGTGACTGCCACTGCCGGAACTACCCGCGATGCTGTTCACACCCGTTTCAATGCTTTTAACATGGATTTTATTCTTGTTGATACGGCGGGAATCCGTAAAAAAAGCAAGGTATTCGAAAATATTGAGTTCTATTCGGTAATGCGTGCCATTGGTGCTATCGAAGAAAGTGATGTGGTGTTACTATTGCTCGATGCCACTCAAGGTATTGAAGCTCAAGATATTAATATTATGCGCTTGGTAGTGAAAAACAAAAAAGGCTTGGTGGTTGTAGTAAATAAGTGGGATTTGATTGAAAAGGATTCCAACACCCATTTGGAATTTGAAGAACAAATAAAAGCCAAAATGATGCCTTTCAATGATGTGCCGATTGTTTTCACCTCAGTGATTCAGAAACAGCGTATCTTCAAAGCTTTAGAGTTGGCGCACGAGGTTTATGAAAACCGCAACCGTCAAATTTCAACCTCTGTTTTGAATGATGTACTTTTGCCTATCATTCAAGCATCGCCACCGCCAACAGCCAGTCGGGGTCATTACATCAAAATAAAATACATCACCCAGTTGCGAACCAAAACCCCTCAATTTGTCTTCTTTTGCAATTTCCCCGACGACATCAAAGACAGCTACAGCAGGTTTCTTGAAAATCAAATCCGCCAACGTTTTGATTTTAGAGGAGTGCCTATTCAATTACACTTTAGACAAAAATGAGCGAAACGGTTAGAGTTGATAAATACCTCTGGGCCACAAGACTTTATAAAACACGTACTTTGGCCGGAGAGGCTTGCAGAGGCGGCAAGGTGAAAATGGACGGTAAGGCTGTTAAACCTTCAAAAGAAGTAAAAGAGGGTGACATTATTACTGTTCAAACACCGGATGTGGTGCGTACAATTCAAGTTAAAATGCTGGTCACCAACAGAGTTTCTGCCAAGTTGGTAGAGGGACTTATTGATGACCTTACGCCTCAACAAGAATATGAAAGGGTTGAATTATTGCGGGAGTTCAAAGCCGAACGCCGCCAAAGAGGCACCGGACGCCCAACAAAAAAGGATCGAAGGGAAATTGATGAACTGAAAAATACCGATTGATCCTTCAACGTTTTTGTTGTATTACCTTAAATAATAAATACATACAGTAAAACCTGATATTATAATGAAAAAATTAAGTTCAATCGTCTATCTGTTGGCCATCATTTTACTGGTTCAGCTAAGTGGATGCCACAATGGTGTTCAGAAACTAAAAACCCCAAGCAATGGTTTTGTGGTTGGTTTTTACAATATTGAAAACCTATTTGATACCGTTAACGATCCTTCCATCAACGATGAAGAGTTTCTTCCACAATCAAAAGTAAGTTGGAATACAGCACGTTACGACAGTAAACTTGAAAATATTTCACGAGTGATTGCTGCAATGGACACCACCTCGTTCCCACATGTATTAGGTTTGGCCGAAGTGGAAAACAAGCAAGTTTTGGATGATCTTATTGCACGAAAGACGCTTCATTCAGCCAATTATAGCATCATTCATTTTGCTGACAGCGATCCACGTGGCATTGAAGTTGCTGCTTTGTATCGTCCAGATTTTTTTAAACCTATTGTGCTAAAAACTTTTCAGCCGGTAACCAATGGAAAAGCTTACAGGCATATTTTGTATCTCAAAGGCGTGAACGCTACTGATGATACGTTGCATGTTTTTATAAATCACTGGACCTCAAGGTATGGCGGACTCGAGGAAACCAAACCGGCGCGTATGGGAACAGCAGTTTTTCTAAAAAACATCACCGATTCCCTTTTCGTTGTGAACCCTACAGCCAATATTATTATTGTTGGCGACCTCAATGATAACCCTGAGGATGAAAGTCTTATACTAGGTTTGAATGCTGAGTGGCCTCAAAATATCCAACCCAAGACTTTGTACAACTTATCGCTGGAGCCACATTCAAAAGGTGTTGGCACCTTGTATTATAAAGGCTGGGATTTTTTTGATCAAGTGATCGTTTCTTCACCCTTGCTTGGCGAAGGATCTTTGCGTGTTTCGCCTATTGAAATTGTGAAAAAGGATTGGATGCTTTTTCACCCTAAAGAAGGCGATGCACGTCCCAACAGAACAATGTCGGGCGGTAAATATTACGGAGGGTTTAGCGATCACTTGCCCGTTGTAGTGCGTCTTGTCAGTAGAAATGTAAATTAATTTACTGATATTTAACATTATATATCAGTTTTTGTCCCGAAACTTGAATACACGGCTTTGATGAGTAGCTTCCGCGATGGCGAAGGCCGAAGCGACTAACTTTTTGCTCGATTGAAAATGAATTCCGACTTTGGATTTTTTTCAATACTTTTGAATCCTATTTCTGAAATCAGTTATGACACAACCCATCATACTACTTGAGAAGCTCTCCGTGTTTCAACGTAAAAATCTCGTTTTATCCAACGTCAACCTCTCCATCGAAAAAGGTGAGTTTGCTTATCTTATTGGTAAAACAGGAAGCGGTAAATCGAGTCTTTTAAAAACCATGTATGCTGAATTGCCCGTAATTGATGGTGAAGCCACCGTAGCCGGATATAATCTTAAACTATTAAAACGTCAGGAAATACCCTTTTTACGTCGGCGATTGGGCATCATTTTTCAGGATTTTCAATTGCTCGAAGACCGCTCAGTAAGCGACAATTTGACGTTTGTGTTGCGGGCAACCGGATGGACCGATCGCAAGTTAATCGAAATGCGCATTCAGGAAGTGCTGGTGCAAGTGGGTCTGGTGGCAAAAGGCTATAAAATGCCGCACCAGCTTTCGGGGGGTGAGCAGCAACGTGTGGCTATTGCCCGCTCGTTACTCAATGAACCTGAGGTGATTTTGGCCGATGAGCCCACAGGCAACCTCGATCCTGAAACTTCCAATGGCATTCTTCGCCTGTTGATGAACATCAGCGAAAACGGCCAGGCTGTGATTATGGCCACACACAACTACAATCTTATTTATAAGTTTCCGGCCCGAATCATCAAATGTGAGGAGGGAACATTGGTGGCCTCATCCAATCAGATTGATTAAACGATCAACATTTTGTCCGTTGTGATAAAGTAAATCGAGCTTTTTCTTTCTTCTTTCAATTTCTTTTTGACTGAAACTGCGTTTGAAAATCTTTTTCACCTGCTGCTTCATGGATTTGGCATCATTGGCCAAAATACACAACTCATCAACAGCACTTCCGCTAAGCATTTTGTTGTTCACAAGACAAAAACGCCCGTTGTAAAGTGTGTTTAATAGCTTCAGCTTTAATCCGGTAGCCTGAAAAGTATAGGAAATGTTGATGTGTGCATTGTTGATCAACTGAAACAGCTCCTCATCTGACGGATTGGGAATAAGTGAAATATTTGCATGACCTTCAATTTGATTGATGACCGAAGGAGATGGATTTAAGCCGGTTACGATGAGCGGAATGTTTAAATCATTGAAGACCTCCTCAACAAGAAATTTAACTGCACTTTTGTTTTCGGCCACTGACAAATTGCCATGATACAACACATAGTCGCCCCTTCCGGCAATCGCTTCAACCTCTTTATGGGCGTGAAAAGCGGGAATAAAAGTTACGTTTTCATATTTTTTAGCAAAATACACCTCATCTTTTTTGGAAATAGCTACAATATGACTGGCGCGTTGCAGAATACTTTCAAAGCGTTTTAGTTTTTTTGCTTCGTTGTGGTAATAATACTTTTTGAAGATATCAGTTTCTGCATGTGCCAAATGCTGGTAATATTCGTGTTCAATATTGTGCATTCTCACAATTATATTTCTACCTTTAAAACGTAAATCGTTCATTAAAAGGCAGGTATGTAACCCTTCAAGTAAAATAGGATACTGGTCTTTGAGCAAGGTTTCGGTAAGTTCTTGCGAATTGCGTGAGCTTACGATATAGGGCAAATTGGTAAAAAGGTTTTTCTTTGAAAGATCACGCTGATAATATTTCACTGATTTACAATACTTTTGGAGTTCCTTAGCATGTTCTCTTCCGTATTCAAACACATGAAGATGAATCAAGATCCCTTTCGATGCCAAAGCTTTGAGTTTATAAAAAACATCAATGACACCGCCATAATTGGCAGGCCAAGGCACATCAAACGAAACGATGTGCAAATGTTTTTTAGCAGTAGTCGGCATAAATTTTCAGTAACTTTTTTTCTTCATTCTCCCAATTCAACTCTAGGGTTGCCTTGTTGCAATTTGCTCTCCATTTCTCCATTTGGAGGGTGTTTCCAAGCGCATTGCTGATGGTTTGCGCAATGGTTTGAGGTTGGTGATTGCTAATAAAAGTGCCTATTTGGTAGCCATCAATAATGCTTTTTATTTCGGGCAAAGGACTTGCCAACACAGGAACTCCTGCATGTAGATAATCGAAAAGTTTGTTGGGCAAGCTGAATCTAT
>JADYZK010000371.1 GCA_020853175.1 Bacteroidales bacterium | reverse complement strand
CTACCGGAGCAATGGGTTCCGGCGTTTGCTCGGGTTCCTTGTAGGTGTTGGATCTAAGTTTATTTCCGGTTTTGGCCATTTGGCGATTTGATTGTGTTGCAAAAGTAAGAAAAACACTCCAATGGATGATTTGCCCACAATGAAATGTTCTGATTATATTGCATATATACTTCGTTACCAACAAGAAAGACCCTTTTGGACAGTCCATTGACGGCAAGCGGTGAGAAGCACCTGATGAAACAAAAAAAGCCCGACGTTTATCGGGCTTTATGGTTTTAAGGGGAGTTTAGTCTTCGCTGATGGAGATGCTGACAATGGTGTCGCCTTGACGAATTAAATCCACCACATCTACATTTTCGATCACTTTACCAAAAACGGTATGGTTACGATCAAGATGGGCTGTGTTACGACGGCTGTGGCAGATAAAAAACTGTGAGCCACCTGTGTTACGTCCGGCGTGGGCCATAGAAATAACGCCTCTGTCGTGAAACTGTTTCTGACCATCAAGCTCGCAGGGAATTTTATATCCCGGGCCGCCTGTGCCATCGCCTTTTGGGCATCCACCTTGAATCATAAATTCGGGGATGACCCTATGGAATTTCAGTCCGTTGTAAAATCCATCATTGGAAAGTTTTACAAAATTAGCAACGGTGCCGGGGGCATCGTCGTCAAAAAGTTCGAGCACCATCGTGCCCTTGCTTGTTTCAATAGTCGCTTTTTTCATCTGTATTATTTTATGAAATTATTTTACGAAACGCATTGATTTATTAAATCTGATTTTTCCGCTGAAGAGGCCTCTGTTTTTGTCGAGCGAGAGCCATACAAAAACAGCCTTGCCAACCACGTGGTCATTGGGTACAAAGCCCCAGTAGCGCGAGTCGGCTGAGTTGTGTCTATTGTCGCCCATCATCCAATAGTAGTCCAACTTGAAGGTATAAGTGCTCGCAGTTTGGCCATTGATGAGAATGGTGTTGTTTTTTACTTCCAGGGTGTTGCCTTCGTAGGCGGTGATGATTCTTTCGTAAAGCGGAAGTGTTTGCAGGTTAAGGTCAACCGTTTGGCCCGATTTGGGCACTTCAAGGGGGCCATAATTGTCTATATTCCAAGGATAAAACTCAGAGTTGGGAAAAGTTTCGGGATTCCATTCATTTTCGGGTTCCAAAACGCGTTCTACACTTTGAACAGTGGAAAGGGCTTTCAATCCCTCGGCAATGTCATCGCTGATCCAAAAGATGTATTCTCCATTTTTGCTTCCCAGTTTACCTTCTGTGATGTTGAATTTATCTAAAATCCTTTGGTTTAGGGTGCTGCCATCGGTAACCACTTTGTAACGGAACTGCAAGATTCCGGGTGTGGGGTTGGGTTGTCCGTTCACAAAAAGATTTCCTTTTTTGATCTGAAGCACATCGCCCGGAAGGGCAACGCAACGTTTGATATAGTTTTCGCGCTTGTCAACCGGCCGTGCAATGATGTTGCCAAAATTTCTTTCATCGCTCTCCACGCGATCGCGGCCATACTGCCTGATGAGGGAGTAATAGCTTACATTGCTTTGAAGTTTGTCGCTGAGGGTGTCGCCAGCAGGGTAGTTAAAAACCACAGCATCATTGCGTTGCACATCTCCCAGACCGGCAAAGCGGTAATAAGGCCATTTGACCCATTCTACATACGATTTGGCGGTTTGACTCCATGGTAGCGTGTGGTGAACAAACGGAAAGGCGATAGGTGTGTTAGGCAGGCGTGGGCCGTAACTGATTTTGCTGACAAAAAGAAAATCACCGACAAGCAGCGATTTTTCCATGCTCGAGGTGGGGATGGTGTAAGCTTCGAAAAGGAAGGTGCGTATGATGGTGGCTGCCACAACAGCAAAAATAATGGCATCGGCCCATTCTCTCACCGGCCCTTTTTTTACTCTTTTTATGGTGGTGGGATCGGTATATTCTGCCTTTTTGTTGTTGGCCAAAAGAGGTAAATACACAAACGGAAATACTGCCGCCAAGAGGTGGTCTCCTAATCCATTTTTGCCAAACGATTTTACCAACTCAATGATCATCAACATATAAACAAACACATTGATGAATGGAATGAGCAGAAAAATATACCACCAAATGGGCTTTTTAATGATTTGAAGCAATACAAAAAGGTTGTAAAAAGGGATCAGGGTGAGTATCCCTTTTTTTCCTGCTTTTTCAAAAAGCTTCCACGCAAATACGGTTGGAATGGTAAACAGCAGGGGCAAAATAATGACTAATTGAAGCATGACAATGGTTTTAAGAGGCGGCTAAATTATAAAAGTTGACCCATATTTACACCAATTCATTGTTAATTATTCATAATCAACATGATGCGATATGTAAACTGGTGTGTTTTGATTCAAAAATGCAGCTTAAATGGTAAAATGGAAACCGTTTTTGATGTAAGCGAATGTCTCACACTTGTAACAAATCATTCATGTTAAAAATCCCGTTTTTGCCTACGAGAAATTCAGCAGCAACAACGGCTCCTAAAGCAAAACCTCTTCGGCTAAATGCTTCATGGCGCAAACTGATGCTGTCTTCTGGTGAAGATGCAATGATTTCGTG
>JADYZK010000370.1 GCA_020853175.1 Bacteroidales bacterium | reverse complement strand
CGCCCCATTTCGCCAGCTCTTCGTCGGTAATTTGTAGTTCTTCTTTGGAAAAGACAGAAGGCTCGTCGCAGTTCCACATTGAATAGGACTTTTTAAAGGTAAGATAAACCCGATAAATAGCACCTTTGTCTTTGTTAATAAGCTGAGAAAGATCAACGCCAAAGGTTTGCCATTGTAGCAAATTGGAGGTGTTGTCAGGTTGGAGAACACCTTGTTGACGTGCAACGATACGACCCACGCGCTGCAGGTCGTCTCTTCCATCGAGGTTGTTCCACTGCAAAAACTGAAGCATATTATTTTGAAAAACTTTGACTATGTTCACGTCAACAGCCCGCAAACCCACGGCCTGAAAGGTTAGCATACCTTTGCTGTCACCTGAAAGGATGGTGCTTTTACCGGCAAATCTCACTTTCGGCTTCATTTGATCGAAGGCTACGCTACGTCTTTCATCTTCGGATAAGCTTTTACCTTTTTGGCTGCGAATGCCTGCAGAAATGAGTAATTCCAGCTCGCCTTCAACGATTTCCTTGGGATAAACAACCACCTCGTTGCCCAAAATTTCTAATCTAACCTCCACATTTTGATTCAGCTTTACCAAGCCATTCAGGTTTTGGCTGGGGTCGAGGGCATTTGAAAACCATATATGGACGGCCTGTTCCGGCAAATCAGTGACCAACACCTGGCTCACTAAAAAAAGATCTTTGGCAGGCACTTCAATTTTCATTTCTCCTTGCTGGGTGCTCCCAATAGGTTTGCCGTTCCACTCAATCGTTAATGAATAAGTGTCATTTTTCCTTTCAATGCTGTCGGCCACAAAAATTAATCCTTGTAAGGCTTCATCGTAAAAAATATGGACAAGGTGTGTTGTGCCTCCGCTCCTTACTTTCAGCAGGTCTTGAGTGGATTCCGGTGAAATTTTTTCCGAGCTCAAAATTCGTCCATGAAGCTGATATGTGTCAGAATAACCATAATCTTGCAAACGCAGCGCCACCTGAGCCAGCTCAAAAGTTAGGGGCAAAGTTTGCAAACTGTACTTGAAAATATGAAATTCTGAGGGAAGATCGAGCAGCTTATTGAGAAAAAAACGCACTTCGATGCGCTGATCGCGAGGCCAGTTTTGCTGAGGAATAAACCTAATGGTTTGTTCATCAACCCAAAAAGCTTTGCCACTCACCGAGGGTTCAAAACTAAAAAGTTGCTCTTTAATCTCAGAACCAGGAGTGCCGGTTTGCTTCGGTGACGATGTTAAAGTGATGTTTAATGGCGCATCCAAAGGAACTAAACCATGTGTATAATCAGAAATGTAAGCAGCAAATTCAGGATTTACCTTTACCGATTTCTCGCTGGGGCTGCAGCCTGTGAGGATTGAAAGCAGCAAAAAAGAAAAAAGGATGACGCGAAATGTAGTTTTCATAAAACAAAAGTTTAGAAGGGCTAAGTTAAGCACATCTCGTCATTCATTTTGGATAGGATTGCTTTTGGCTGAAAAAATAATTTTTTTGAATTTAGAAAGGTTCTGTTTCTTGTTGAAGATATAAGGACAGTCTGTCGGAAAAAAAATCTTTATATTTGTCATAAATACAATTGAAAATGAAGTCGGATACACTCTTAATTAAATTGGAAGCTAAGCCTGGCGAGATTCATCGGGTTTCAGATTTTGATCCCGAATTTACTGCCAACCTTGGAAAGAAGGAAGCAGAAAAACTTCTTGAGGCCAACGTAAAAGCCATGATTGAGCTACAAGGAAAACTGTATGCCCACAACCGTTATGCAGTGCTTTTGGTTTTTCAGGCCATGGATGCCGCCGGAAAAGATGGCACCATTAAACATGTGATGTCGGGTTTAAACCCACAAGGCACGCAAGTTTTTAGCTTTAAATCGCCCTCGGATTTAGAACTTGACCATGATTATTTTTGGCGAACCTATCGTTGTATGCCCCAGAGAGGAAATTTTGGCATTTTCAATCGCTCCTATTACGAGGAGGTGCTCATCGTGAGGGTACATCCTGAGTTTCTGCTTCGTCAACGTCTTCCCGATGTTCAATCATTGAGCGATGTGAACAACGATTTTTGGTTGCGCAGATACCGTCAGATCAACGATTTAGAACAGCATCTAGTGGAAAACGGAACCATCGTGATCAAGTTTTTTCTGAATGTTTCAAAAGAACAGCAGAAGCGCCGTTTCCTCAAACGGATTGAAGATCCTTCGCGCAACTGGAAATTTTCATCATCTGATGTGAAAGAGCGCCACCACTGGGAAACTTATATGCAGGCTTACAGCGACTTGCTCAGCAACACCTCCACTGACTTGGCTCCTTGGTATGTGATTCCTGCCGACAATAAGTGGTTCATGCGCTATGCCGTGAGCGAGATTGTGGTCAATAGGCTGCGTGGCTTGCCGCTTTCGTTTCCAAATCTTCCTCAGGATGAGTTAAATAAACTGGATGAAGCCCGACTTCAATTGGAAAACGAAAACCCTTCAGGTCAAGCCGCTCAATAACCATACTTTTCTTTCCACAAATTTCTCAAGTGGTTACGCTGTTCCCTTTCCTTAGGATTGTCGGCCGGATCATACAATTGCGTGCCTTTGATGTCATCGGGAAGAAACTCTTGAAAAGCAAAATTGCCTTGAAAGTCATGGGAATATTGATAACCGCTGCCATATTGCAACTTCTTCATCAATGCCGTTGGCGCATTGCGCAAGGGTAGAGGCACTGGCAAATCACCGGTGGACTGAACAAGTTTTTGTGCCTTACCGATAGCGAGGTAACTGGCATTGCTTTTTGCCGAACAAGCCAAATAAATTGCCGTTTGTGACAAAATGATCCGGCTTTCGGGCCACCCAATTTTAGAAACGGCATCAAAACAGGTGTTGGCCAGCAAAAGCGCGTTGGGATTGGCATTTCCGATGTCTTCCGACGAAAGT
>JADYZK010000369.1 GCA_020853175.1 Bacteroidales bacterium | reverse complement strand
CGACCAAATGTCCATTCGTCGTTGAGCATACAAGTACGGATAGCCAATTCATCGTTGTTACGACCAACAGCCCACCATATTTCATTACGGGCAATTGGCCCTACTTCTAATGGATACCTTCCGGTGGAAACATCGCGCAACAATTTCCATGTTTTGCTTGTTTCACCTACCAGAATGGTCAACATTTGGTTAGGATCGGCAATAGTTACTTTTGTGGTGTACACATCGGTAACGGAGCCGTTAAGTGAAGTTGCAGTAAGGGTAACGTTAAATTCGCCCAAGGTGGCGTAAACGTGAACCGGATTCTTTTCAGTTGATACAGCCGATGCATCGCCAAAGTTCCAAGATAGGGCTGAGTAGTTTTGAGATGCATCTGTAAAGGCTACCTTTTTATAGTCGGTTTCATCAACTTTAAATGTAAAGCTGGCGATTACATCTGGATCTGGTTCGTCCTTTTTACATGAAGTAAAAGGCACTAAAAGCACAGTTAGTAGCAGTGCTAAACTAATTCTAAGTGTTTTTTTCATGATTAAAATTTTGTGGTTAATAAATGGTGAATGTTAATTGATTAAAGAATTATTAAATTAGTTAATGATTTGTTAAAAACAATAAGTTATCAAAAATAGTATTTTTAATTGAATTGCAAATTTTCTTCTATTGAAATCAAAGATTTCAAATTACCAACAGTGAGCGTAAAATCGCCTTTTTCGAGCAGCCACTGGTTGTTTAAGTCAACGAAAGCCAGGTTTTTTGCTGGTATTTTAAGTGTAACAGTCTGTGTTTCTTGTGCTTTCATCATTACTTTTTCAAATGCCCTCAAACGTTTTACGCTGGGGGTAAGCGATGCAAAGTGGTCGGCACTAAAAAGTTGCACCACTTCTTTTCCGTCGAATGAAGAGTTATTGCGCAATTCAATGGTTGCAATGATGGTGTCATTTGGGGTGTATTTTGCTTTATCGGTAGCAAGCGAAAGGTATTCAAAATTGGCGTAACTCAATCCAAATCCGAAATGATACTGCGGATTGTATTGTGTTCCGGTGGGTGAACCGGCAATTTCGAGTTGCTCTGCATGTTTGATGTAGTAAGGCTCAAGGCTGTTGGGGAAACGGGGATAAGTATAAGGCAGTTTCCCACTGGGATTAACATCGCCAAAGAGGATGGAAGCCAGGGCTTGACCGCCAAAATTACTGGGCAAATAGGTTTGAATGATGGCTTTGGCCAATGGCTCGATGGGGCTTATAATTCTTGGCCTTCCTTCGGCCAACACCAAAACTACCGCTTTTCCGGTGCGTGCGGCAACTTTTACCAATTCTTGTTGGTTGGCCGAGAGATACATATCTTCCACATCGCCGGGTTTTTCGGTGTATGAATTTTCTCCAATACACAAAACAATGACATCTGCTTTTTGGGCTGCCTGCTCAAATTGCCGCATATCGTCAACCAACTCTGCTTTAAAGTCGGCAGATTGGTCGTAACGTACACCTTCAAATAGCGTAACGTTGGAAGGGGTGGTTGCTTTTGCAGCGATAGCTTCATAAAAAGAATCGAAGCCTTGCGTAAATTCATCCACAAGATTACCTTGCCAGCTGTAGCTCCAGCCTCCGTTGAGTGGACGTAAGCTATTGGCTGCCGGACCACCAACAAGTATTTTCACACCTTTTGAAAGAGGTAAAATCTGCTGATCGTTTTTTAACAATGTAATTGATTCTTCAGCAGTTTTGCGCGATGCATCAGCAAATTCGGCAGAACCAAACAGCGGATAGTCTTCACGTTGGGTGGTAGGCCTATCAAAAAGCCCCATCCGGAATTTAACTCTAAGAATGCGGGTTACGGCATCATCAATGCGCGACATGGGTACTTCATTTTCGTTCACCAATTGAATAAGGTTTTCCGTGAAATTGAAGTTGTAAGGCACCATGGCCATGTCAATACCGGCATTGATGGCAAGTTTTACAGCTTCTTTTTGTGTGGCAGCAATTTTATGGCGGGTGTGCAGGTATTCAATGTCCGACCAATCGGTGATGGCAAAACCGGTGAATCCCAACTCTTTTTTGAGCAATTCAGTTAAAATTTTAGCATTGGCATGAACGGGTAAACCGTTGATTTCTCCTGAGTTGACCATCACTGTCATGGCACCGGCTTCGATTCCGGCTTTGAAGGACGGCACGTGGTATTCGCGCAATTTGTTTTCGGGAATCCAGGCAGGCGAACGGTCTTTGCCGCTCAAGGTTTGTGAGTAACCGAGGTAGTGTTTCAGACACGCAGCCACAAAAAGTGGGTTTGCAAAGTCGTTGTCGGGGCCTTGTAAGCCGCGAATAAGATGTTTGCCCATTTCGGAAGCCAAATAAGGGTCTTCACCAAAGGTTTCCCATTGACGGGGCCAGCGGGGGTCAACACCGAGATCAAGTACAGGCGAAAAAGTCCAAGGTACACCGGCAGCGCGGGTTTCATAGGCTGTAATTTCTCCTGCTTTCACCAAAAGTTCGGGATTCCAGGTGGCGGCCATACCAATTTGTTGGGGAAAAAGCGTAGCACCATCCACATAGCTGGCACCATGAATCATGTCAAGACCATACAGCATCGGTATTTTCAAACGGCTGTTTTCCATGGCGTAGCTTTGAATGGAATTGACCAAATTGTTCCAAAATTCGGTGTTTCTGGCTCTGTTGTTGGCGGTGT
>JADYZK010000368.1 GCA_020853175.1 Bacteroidales bacterium | reverse complement strand
TGAGGCTGTACTTCAGCATTTGAAGGTTTGAGTTGAAACTTTGGTTGGTGATGCCATCGAGCTCAAGGCCTTCGCGGAAGTAGTCGAGAATCACATAGATTTCTTCGAGCGTGGTGGCCGAAATATAGTCAAGGTTAATATTTTCAACCACCTTTTCCATCAAACGGGTGGCTACTTTTTCCAAACGAAAAGTAAGGCCAAGTGCTTCAAATTTATTTTCGCGATACACGCCATACATAGAAGGGATTCCAATGGCGATGTGGCGTTTATGGTAAATATTTTCCCAACTTTCGCTTTCTTCAGGATTGAAAATAATTTTGCGCAGCTTATCCATAAATGAATAAATGAGTCGCAGCGATCGTTTAAAGTCATTGGAATTTAATGCTTTATCGAGTTTTTCGATTTCGCTTTCTTGGATAAATGAAAAACGTTGTAGCACTTGAATAATATTCACCGACTCAAAAGAGTATTTCTCGCGCAAGTGGGCGTAGAGGCTATGGATGTCGTGTAGCCTTTCTTTGTCACGCTGGTTGCTTTCTTTCAAACTATGCAATAAATTGTCGAAGGCCGTTGGTGACAGCATCAGAAGCTTATCGGGATCGCAATTGTTGCGGTCGCACATTTGCAATACCATTTTATGAATGGGCGCAAACCACTCGCTTTCTTTGTCAACGGAATTGTAAACATTCATTGGCAAACTGGGTTTCAATGCTTCGAGATTTCCATCATACCAAAAGCGGAAGATATTTAACGTTAAATCAATAAGGGTGTTATTGCTTTCGGTATGCACCTGTTTGCGCAAGAAATGCACCAACTTATCCTGTCGTCCGGTAATTTCATCCATGGTGGTGGTCACTTTTCTGATTTCACCCTCGGCACCAATTTCGTTAAAGAAAACAGGAAAAATACGCGTGAGTTGTTTCACCTTCTTATAGTAAGGTGCAATGTTAGAATTGAGAATTTTGGTGATTTCGCGTTGAAACAAATCCGTGTCGCTGATAAAAATACCGCCAAGCCTAAGGCTCACGATCAGCGCACTCAACAGCTTTTCCATTCCTGAATGTGATGCCTCGATGAGCTGCAACCAAACACGAATATTTTTGATGTGGTTGATGTTTACACTCAGCTGCCAATCTTCGTCCACATACACCGTTCCCGGACTAATAAACCCAAAGTTGATCAGTTGTTTCTCGAAATTGTTGATCAGTTCTTTTTGCTCTGTTTTGTCAACATCAATGATTTTTAACCCTAAAGTCATCAAAAAATCAAGCACAGCCGAGGTGTGACTGGTTTTCATTTCGGCAGCAAGTTCAAAAATAAGGTCGGCAAAAGGCATCACCTGTTCTTCGTCCAGCTCATCAATGGTTTGCCGGATGAGCTTATCCAAGTTCCAGA
Organism: Bacteroidales bacterium; assembly: GCA_020853175.1. GTDB lineage: Bacteria > Bacteroidota > Bacteroidia > Bacteroidales > F082 > JALNZU01. The sequence continues at coordinate 2,120 of JADYZK010000368.1, read as the reverse complement.
TGAGCCGGTCGCCCATAATCGCCATCCCTTTGAGGTGAAGCAGATAAAACACAAACTGAAATTTATGAATAAACAAATCCAGAAATTCTGATCCTTGAGCAAAATGTTCTGCAACATCTTCATATACAGGTAGTTCATCAAACAAACCTACGAATATCTTATCCTGTTTCAATTGCTTTTTCAATTGGACAAAATAAGGCTTACCCAAATTTTGAATCAACTTTTGCGCTTGCGCTTCCGGAAAATCTTTTTCCTTTTCGAGCCACAGTTCAATCTGGGTATCCGCTTGCCAAAAGTCATAACAGGCTTCAAAAACCATCAGGGTCAAGTTATGAATTTCACCGCCCAGCTCATGCTGCTGCGATGCCTCCGACAGGTATCGCGCAAAATACTTTGCTGCCTGGATGTAGCTTGTTTTATTGCCCTCGAAATTTCGGTCGAGGATAGCCACAGTGGGTCCAATCATCAGCTGGTGTTCTTTATTCTTGGCCATCAACAAAGAAATAAATTCAAGCAAAGTGTGAAGGATAGACGAGGTCAACGTTACGCTGAGCTTTTCGCCCAAAAGCTTTTCAAACATGCGTACAGGCACCATCAAGGCATCGGCAGGCATTTCGTTCTTGGTATAAAACCACATATCGGTAATTAAAATACCACGCAGCTCCTCTATGACGAATTTTCGGTTTGAAAGTGGGTGGTGATACTCGGTAATGCAATCGTTTGCACGTTTTTTTATTCCGAAATAACCTGTAGAGAGCTGGATGAATTGCTGGTGGTGCTCAGGGATGTAAATATCTCTGTATCTGGTCTCTGCAAGGTTTGCCTCCAATGCTTTCGAGATGAATTGCTGGCTCATAAAGACGATAAATTGAGGGTTTTGTGTTGATTATTTTAGTACCTTTGGAAGGTAAATTTAAGCATAATAGCCTCAAGAATTAGCTTTTAAAAAAAAATAAACTTCAAAAACGAAAACATTATGTCAAAGATTAAAATTGCAATCAACGGCTTCGGTCGTATTGGACGCAACGTCTTTAAAATTGCCGCAGAACGCAGCAACTTCGAAATTGTTGGAATCAACGATCTTACCAGCACCAAAGTATTGGCCCATTTACTCAAATACGATTCTACACAGGGTCGTTTTGATGGCACCATTACTTTTGACGAAACCTCCATCACAGTGAATGGCAAACGCGTTCCTGTTACCGCTGAGCGTAGCCCCATCAACATCAAATGGGCTGTGGCACCCGATGTGGTTGTTGAATCAACCGGAATTTTCCGTTCAAAAGAAAGCAACAAAGGCGGTTACGGCGACCACTTGAAAAACGGCGCAAAAAAAGTGATTCTGTGTGTGCCATCAAAAGACCAAATTGACGCCACTATCGTACTTGGTGTGAATGAGAATGACTTGAAAGATTCAGATCAATGCGTTTCCAATGCCAGCTGCACCACCAATTGCTTGGCTCCTGTTGCAAAGGTTTTGAACGATCGTTTCGGAATTGAAAATGGTATGATGACCACCATTCACTCCTACACCAACGATCAAGTGATCCTTGATGGACCTCACGAAGATTTACGTCGTGCACGTTCAGCTGCTTTGTCAATGATTCCTACCTCTACCGGTGCCGCAAAAGCTATCGGATTGGTGATTCCTGAATTAGCAGGCAAGTTGGATGGCCTGGCCGTTCGCGTTCCCACACCCACCGGCTCATTGGTTGACCTTGTTGTAAACCTTAGAACCGAGGCCACCAAAGCCGAAATCAATGCTGCTATTAAAGAAGCCGCAGAAGGCCCGATGAAAGGCATCCTTGAATATACCGAAGACGAGATTGTTTCGGTTGACATTGTACACAATTCACATTCCTCCATCTTCGATGCCAAATCAACGATGGTGATGGGAAAAACAGTAAAAATCCTGACATGGTACGACAACGAATGGGGTTATTCCTGCCGCGTGGTTGACCTTGCAGAAAGATTCAAACTGTAATCCGACAACAAAAAAAGAGGCTGCATCTGAATAGAAGCAGCCTCTTTTTTTTGTCTTAATTTTTACATGTCGAGCTTTCCTGCTGCCTCAACTTGTTCGGCGGAAGCCAGATCAATTTCGTTCTTTAAATCTCGTA
>JADYZK010000367.1 GCA_020853175.1 Bacteroidales bacterium | reverse complement strand
TTATTTCGTCTATAACCAGCCCATGCCTGCCGGAACTTGGACTTTTGCCGAACTGCCTATTGATACTGACGGTAAAGATGGTGGATCAATTAGTGGAAGTACTGTTGGTGATGTACAAGGAATTTGGTTTCCAACCGGAAGGGATGGCAATGCCATTCCAACTTTTCTATCGCCGGAGCCTTTTGAAGTGTCTGAAATGGAAACAGTCCGTGTTCCTGTAAGCATACATGATGCGCAAAGCGCTTTGAGTGGGTACGGACTGGTGTTCGGTTTCGATCCTGAAGGCGTTCAAATCGTAAATGTGTATCCTGCCGATCCAATGGCGCAGTTTACAATCACCAAAAATCAAATCAGAATCAGCAGTTTACAGACAAGTAATGGAAGTGTAGTTGATGCAAATGAAGTGATCATGGAAGTTGAACTGAGGTTGCTGAAAGCTACAAAAGACGCTTACCAAGCGCTCACCCTTCAATCCGGCAGTCACGTGCTTGGCCAGGAAGGTAAGTTGGATAAATCCGTTGTTTTTGAGTTGCCTACTTTAAAGAGCAAGACCACGCCAAGCTTGGTTTCCAGTGTTTTTCCCAATCCAATCAGTAGAGCTGCCCAACTGAATATCGAAAGCCAAAACGAAACAACAGCAGAAATCATCATCTCCGATGGTTATGGTAGAGTAGTTCAAAGTCAGTTGGTTTTTCTGAAAGCAGGTCTTTCATCACTTCCTCTTGATGTGGAAGAACTTTCTTCTGCTTGGTACCAATTGGTTGTAAGAAACCCGTTGAGCCACGAAGTGCTTCACCAACAACGTATTGTAAAACTTTAGTTGTATTATCATTGTTCGCGAAGAAAAGGGAGGGCTTGTCCCTCCTTTTTTTTTAATTTCGCCGACACATTTAAGGGCTGTGTTAAAAAAATATTTCATTTTAAGTTTCTTCTTGCTGTGCTATTGGTGTCCGCTTAAAACCGCAACCGCGTTTTCTTCGGATCGTTCAAGCAAAACTTATGCTGCCCTTATGGAAAAAGCCAAGTGGTATGAGGCACTTGATGAACCGGACAGCACACTTTTTTTCTTAAAAGCGGCACTTGAACTCACCTCCGATTTCGACTCTATTGCTGCTATTCAAATCAGGATAGGCAACCAATACAATTCAAGAAAGGATTTCACCCAAGCTTTTCGATCGGTAGCGGTTGTGGATAGTCTGATTCATCTTGAACGCGTCAGTGGAAATATGATCCAACTCAAGAAAGCACATCTGCTGGGAAAGATTTATGTGAAAAAAAATGAATTTTCAACAGCCTTAAGTGTTTTTAATGAAGCCCTTAATGGGCAGTACCTCGTCAAAGATTCGGAAGCGGCGATGGTGGTTCGGATCACCAATTATACAGGAATTGCTTATCTTTATCTGGGCGATTTGGAAAGTGCTATGCAACAATTCAATTTGGCCCGCGGGCTATGCATCGAGCATCGAATATTCGGAGTTGACCTTGCTGATGTTTTGCAAAATATGGCCATTGTTTATGCCAGCCAAGGGCGATTTGACAGTGCCTATATGTATATCAATCATGCCAAAGCACTAAAGGAAGAATTGTTTTCGCCTGATGATCAAAGGATGAAGTCGTTTTATTCCAACTTTGCACATTCCATGCTGCTTTTTGGCGAAACAGAAATCAGTCTTGATTATAACCAAAAAGTGGAAGCATTATTGATGCGTAGGCCGATAAAAGACAGTACTTATTACGCAACGCTCCTTGTCAATATTGGTAACACACATTTGCTTAGAAACGATTTTGAAAAGGCCGGATTGTATTATCGAAATTCATATAATATTTTCAAAAGAGAGTTGGCCTATAATGATCCAAAAGTGATTTTGGCAGCCAATAATATGGCTTTTGTTTATCTTCAAGCAGGCGATTACAGCAAAGCGTTGGAGCTGCTGCTCCCTATCCGCGGAATAGATAAAAAATCGGTCACCGAGGGTAGGATTTTACGTACTCTGGCCAAGACTTATATTGGTTTGCAAAACAGCAAAGAAGCTGAAAACTTTCTCCTTGAATACCTTCAACATTCCAAAAAAACTTTTGGTATTCATCATTTAGAATATGCCATCGCGCAGGTGGAATTTGCTGACTTTTTATTGAAAAATGGCAGATATCGTGAGGCTATTGAACATTTATCTATCGGACAAATCATTTACAAAGATTTTTTTGGTGAGAATGACTTTAACCTGGCCGAAGTGAACAGGAAAATGGCTTTTTGTTACTATAAAACTGGCCAAATAGCAGCTGCTGAAACGCTTTTTAACACGATACATAAAACGCTTGACACTTATTCCATTAAGGATAGCCTCGGTGGAAGATCAGGTAGTTTGTTGAGTGTTCGTTTTATGGATTTCTATTTCAGTAAAGCCAACTATTTGATGTTTTTGCATGAACGTGACGGTTCACTTTCAACACTTATGGAAGCTTTTCAATACTATCAAAAGGCCATTGAGCGCGTTGATGGTCTCAGCATTTCCTTAAGCGACGAAAGTAGGCTTAGCTTCAACGAAAACCTCAGGGTTTATTACCAAAAGGCAGTAGAATCGGCCTATCTGCTGTATCAGGCTACCCACGATGAAACCTATGCCCACGCGGCTTTTGGGTTTTCTGCCAAAGGCAAAGCGGTGCTGCTCATGTCGTCGTTGCGCAAAAACCAAGCCTACGCAGCCGGTATCCCGGAGGAGCTTGCTACACTTGAACGTAAAATCAATCAAGAGATTCAGTCCAGCAGAAAATTAGTGAGTGAGGAGCAAAAAAGGATTCCGGTCAACACTGCTAAAATTAGCTTTCTTGAGTTGCGAC
>JADYZK010000366.1 GCA_020853175.1 Bacteroidales bacterium | reverse complement strand
CCCGATCCTTCAAAATCTTCCATCCATGCAAAAACCAAGTTATCGTAATAGGTGGTTGTTGGTGAAACGGTACTGATCGAATCGGGTACGAAATTGAAATCTTTTATGTTAAAAGGCTTGTAAAAAGGATAAGGCGTGCGGGTGGCTCCAATGCCATTTAACTTGATGCCTGGTCTGATTTCAAGGTCTTGAATGCCGCTGCTGAGCACCGGAAAGGTGGCCGGAAGTTCATAAACGCCTATCAACTGGTCGTTTACATAAACCCAAGCATCTGTAATATTGTGGGTGTTGCTGCCTTGTGTTACATAATCGGTGGTGAAACTGAAAGCCTCAACGCGAAGGTATGCAGGGACGGTTTGGTCTCCGTCAAATTTATTGCAGGAAGTTATTGTTAAGCCCAGGGCAACAATAAAAAAATACAAGGACAATCGTACAGATTGGTGCATAGTTCCGTTTTGATCTTTGGTGCTTACACAACGTTAGTTTTGCCGTGTATATTGTGTAAAAGCGCGGATTTATTGTGCCGAAATCCGTGCTGCTGATTGGTTCAGTTTTTCAATAATTTGATGGGCAACCAACAACACCTTGTAGCCATCCTCGATGGTTACCATTGGGTTTTTGTTGTTGACAATGGCTTGATAAAAACTCTCCAGTTCAGCTTTAATGGCGTTTGTGGGCAACACCTCGGGGCGGTCGAAGCTTATTTGCCGCATCCCTTTTCCATTACCCAAATCAATGACCAATGCCAATGGGTTATCGGGTTCTTTTGTAATGGTTTGCATTTTAACAATCTCAGTGGTTTTTTCGAGAAAGTCAACACTGATATAGGCATCTTTCTGAAAAAAGCGTGTTTTACGCATGTTTTTTAACGAAATACGGCTGGCCGTGAGGTTGGCCACACATCCGTTTTCAAAGGCAATGCGGGCGTTGGTGATGTCGGGCGTTTCGCTCACAACGGCCACTCCGCTGGCGCTTATTTCGGTGATTTCCGACTGAACTACACTTAAAAGAATGTCAATGTCATGCACCATCAAATCAAGCACAACAGGCACATCAGTTCCACGGGGATTGAATTGTGCCAACCGATGGGTTTCGATAAACATGGGCTGATCAATGGATGGTCGCGCGGCAATAAAAGCAGGGTTAAAACGCTCAACATGACCTACTTGCACTTTTACTCCCGCCTCTTGAGCCATATCAATGAGTGTACGTGCCTGATCGGGAGTGGCCACAATGGGCTTTTCGATAAATACATGTTTCTTTTTTAACAACGCCTGTGAAGCACAGTCGTAATGCGCTACGGTTGGCGTAACGATGTCAACAACATCCACGTGATCAACCAAATCCTGAATGGTATTAAACGCACGAATGCCAAATTCCTTTTCAACCTTGCTTACGGTTTCAGGATCTGGATCGTAAAACCCAATCAATTCATAATCAGGTATTTGCTGTAAGCAGCGTAGATGAATTTTTCCAAGATGGCCTGCGCCAAGAACACCGATTTTTAACATTTGCGATACTTTTTGCAAAGGTATCATTTTTTGGTTTTGAGTTATTGTTAACTTCGCAACGGACAAACAAAGTACGGTTCCAACTCGTTTTAGTGTATATTTTTTACAAATATTAATGCAAGATACATTTAGGCACAAGGGGTTGCGGAAGCAGCTGGTGGAAATCATCAAAAGCAAGGGCGTCACCGATGCACAGGTTTTGGCAGCTATTGAGGCTGTTCCCCGTCATTTTTTCATGGATTCATCTTTTCTTGAATTTGCCTATCAAGACAAGCCTTTTCCCATTGGTTCTGGACAAACAATTTCACAACCTTTTACGGTTGCTTTTCAAACCCAGCTGTTGAAGCTTCAACGAGGTACCAAGGTGCTTGAAATCGGCACCGGCTCCGGGTATCAAGCCTGTGTGCTTTCCGAAATGGGGGCTAAGGTATTCAGTATTGAACGTCAGCGTAAGTTGTATGTAAAAACAAAAGGTTTCATGGAAACCATGCTTTGGAAACCGCAACTTTTTTTGGGCGATGGCAACGAAGGACTTCCCAAATTTGCTCCCTTCGATCGTGTTTTAATCACTGCTGCTGCGCCTGAAATACCCCCATTGCTCATCGAACAACTTAAAGTAGGTGGGTTTATGGTGATTCCTCATGGCGAAGGCGAAGAACAAATTATGCTTCGACTTACAAAAAAAGAAGATGGAACACTCAGTCGTGAAGAGTTTGGTGTCTTTAGGTTTGTGCCTTTGTTGGGTAATATTGGAAATGATTGAAATGCGTTTTGCAACCATAAAAAAAGCCCGAAATCAAGATTTCGAGCTTTTTTTAATGATGAACGCTTTCATCAAACAAAAGGCAATGATTATTGCAGCATGATTTTTTTAACTTCTTTTTTGCCGGCAACATCAATAACCAACACGTACATGCCTTTCCGCAAATGCGAAAGATCCAATTGTACTGAGGTGTCGTTCCATTGGTATTCGCTTATTTTGCTTCCGCTGAGGTTGAAGAGTTGAACAGTTGCTCCATTAAAAATTTCATACCCACTGAATTGCAAATTTACCTGTCCGTTGGTAGGGTTGGGGCTTACCGAAACATCGGCAGGTTTATAGTTTTGATCTAAACCAACAATCGGGTTAGCCGAAAAAACAACAAGGTTGCAAGCCACGTGCAGCTCGGGATTGTAGCCATCATTGCAGTCGGAGCAGGTGACACCTGTAACACAATCGGGGTGGTTCGGGTGGCAAAGATCCACATAGTTTTCGGCAAATTTGTATCCCAGATCCACGCTTCCGCCGGCAACATAAGGATTCAAATTGAAATCAAACCAAGGCGCAATGGAACCCGGACACCAGCCGGCGCGGTTGTAAAACCAAGTGCCGCTTTGGGGTTGACATGCATCGGGGTTGGGGTTGCAGGTTTTCCAATTGACTTGTGTGAATGTTTCGGCGTCGTTCACCCAAATATGGTGGGTTGCATTATAAAACTCAGCAGCATTACCAGTGTTCAAATCGCCCCATCCGTGGCCGGTCGAAACGAGTTTTAAAGTGGAAGCTACTGCATTATCAGGAAACGTAAAAGATACGTTTTCAACGGGTTGTAGGTTCGCATAATCACCAAAAGGATAAATGTCATGCCAAATATTATATACCGAGCTATACAAATGATCGGGGGTGCCGGCATTGTAATTCAATGTGATTTTGTAAACAAAACCGTTGTCGAGGGTTTGGCAACTGAACCGGAGTTTTATTTTTCCTTGCAGCAGCGACATATAATCGGTGAGGTCAATGTTATGTGAACATGCCACGCCATAAGGAGTGATGTACCTGATAATCTCAAACCACCGGCCTTCAATACCCATCGCCTCAACACTGGCCACCCGGTCCCACTCACCGCAACCGCCTGTGGGGCAACTTACAGTCATTGTCGCGGTGATCTGATCAAAAGCACCAACGAATGAAGGCAGTTCAGCTTCAACCACTTGCGTAACATTGGAAGGGTTGATCCACACATTATCAGCCGCAATAACGGTTTTGTCTTCCACAGTGGCAACAACATTTACAGTAACTTGTTGCGAAGACGATGCTCCGAAATTGTTTGTAGTAACTACATTGATGGTATGTGTGCCATAAGATGTTGGCGTCCACCAGCCGGTAAAATGGCTGTTTTCATAAATGTCTTTCGCATAAATAGTCTGATTTCCTGATTCAAATCGCACACTTTGAACGTGAAACAATTCAGGATAGGCAATGGTAACAACTGCCGAAAGTT
>JADYZK010000365.1 GCA_020853175.1 Bacteroidales bacterium | reverse complement strand
TGATCTCATTGATGACGAGGCTGTCTGCATAGATTTTATTTTTAAAATGTGCCGTAATAGTGCTGTTGATGAGGGGGTTAAATCGAATTTCAGGAGCGGTGATGTTTGGAACAATGACATGGCCGGGTATTTCCCAATAATCAAATTCGACATTTGAATTGGCAGGAATAGCCTTTAACAGTACCTCCATACCCCCAAAATAATTGCCGAGCCAGGGAAGGTTTTCCAGCAGTAAGGAGTTGAGCTGAATCGTGCCCGAGGCAGCCGGTTCCACCTGAACTTGATAACTGTATGGACCGCTAAGGCCATTGTTGCAGTTCACTAATCCTTGCGGGAGATAATTATAACGTGTGGTGATGAAATCGCGAATTTTTTGAACGTTACTGCGCCAACGTAGCACACTTCCTCCCCAACGGGTAACGTGGCGCGGCATTTCAACATTCATTTTGTCGGCAATGGTATTCAAATAACCGATCATATTTTCAGGTTTGAAGGCGGTGTTGTACAAATCAATATACCTTGAAACATAATACTGGTTAAACTCGGCGTTGTTGCGCAAGCGATTGAGCAAGAGAATATGCTCTTCAGGATCGTCATTCAGATTGTGTGGGTAGCAAGGTGAAACATTTGGCAAGGTACTTGGCACACCGGTATAATTGATGTAGTGATTGAAGGTAGCATCTTCATCCCAAAGCACATAGCCCCATTTTTGGTGACCTCCTTCGGGATTTGTTCCACGCCACCAACCTACGTTCCAGTTGATCCAATCGGAACAAACCACAAACGAATTGATGATGATATAATCGGCTAAACTCTTATAATCGAAACGCGTTTTCACAACTTCAAAATTGGCTTGCACAGCCATGTCGTTGGATTTGATAAAGTTATGCAGCTCATTCCAATCGTTCCATGCTGCTTGTCCGCCATACTCGGCCCAGCTGCTGCCCCAAAGCTGCAGGTAGTAGAGGTGATATTTATCCTGTCCGTAATAGTATTCCGTAAAATCGTGATCGCTCACTTTTTCGCGGATGCCATAAATACCCCAATATTGTCCATTGACGTACATCACACACTTTTCACCTTTGCGCACATCCAAGTGCATTCCATTGATTTGCGCTGTGTTTTGAACAAAAAGGTCGCGCAACAAAGCACTTGAATCAATTCCGGGATAGTTGTCATCGCCGGCGGCCCTCAAAATGATTCTTTGAAATTCGTTTCGGTCTGTGATCGGAATCAAAGTGTCTCTGATGGCATAATTGTAGCCACATTCATCGCGGGTGATGTAGTCAATGCTGCGCTGGTCATGAACCCAAGAATCTTGACCATGTTCATTGAATTCGCCATAACCGAAGGTACTTCTCACCCCATTGGTGTTGAAATACTCAAAAGTACCGAAAGGTGCCAGCGATTGGTTTCCGTTTAAAAGATCGTCGAGCTGGGCAGCAGAAACTGAAATGACTGCCATGCTGTGCTGGGTGTTAATAAAATAGGTGTTGAAATTAATCCATCCGGGTAAAACAGAAGTGCTGGGGCTAAAGCAGCGTGCATTGACGATTGTATTTTGCGAAATGACAAGCGGTAGCGTATAGATGTTGGAATTGCTTGTAGGTTCGCTGCCGTCCAAAGTATAGCGTATCACCAACTCATTGTCAGGGACACTCATTTCGAGTGTAACGGCTGAGGAAAAAAATCCGGCAGTTTGGCTCATGGTTGGCAGAGGAGCATAATCAGAATATGAATTGCCACTGTTGGTGGCGCCGGGAGTAGGGGAAGTATAAATGGCCCAATTGTCGCTTCCAAAAGGTGCCTTGCCACGCGAATGGCCTTTCATTGTTTTTTGTAGTTCCACCTGCTGCAACAATTCGCCATCGGGCGAAGTCAGCACAATAAACTCAAGCTCGTCTTTGGTTTGCGAGAGTTTAAAACTGGTGTGCAGATGTCCTGAGCTCCATTCGTTTCGTCCGCTGGCCCACACTTTCAGGTATCCACCAGCCGAAATACTCACTCCTGCCGGGATAACAAATTTTGTTGGTTTTGAAGGATTATCACTCAAAAAATAGCCTTCCAAACTCACCGGCGTAGCACTCAAATTGCGCAGCTCAAACCAATCTTCATACTTTTGGTAATTGTCTGTGAATGAAGAAAGATTAGACACAGAGTACTCATTAATAACCACTTGCGATTGAGCTACTGAAAAACAAAACACAAATGCAAAACCCAAAAGAAAACTTGAGCTTATGATTTTTTTTAAAAATAAAAATGATGGCATAACTATGAAGTGTTTGGAATGAAATCAATTTAAAACACTTCAAAAGTCGCTTTTTTTAAGTCATCCTTGTGCTCTACCATCAAAAAATCTTAAAAACACTCTTTCGTTACAGCCAACGCGAAGCCCCAAAGATTATCTTTTTCAACTTTTCAACTTCACGAAACTTTGAAGTTGAGTATCTTTGAATTTCAAAAAATTACCCTATGAATCTCAACTTATCTGATCGTTTTTTTGTGGTAACCGGCGCAGGCAGTGGCTTTGGTCGTGCTGTGGCTGAAGCCTTAATAGCTGAAGGAGCCTCTGTTTTGGCTGTGGCGCGCACGGCTGAAGTGTTGGAAGCTTTTCAGCATAAACACCAAAAACATTTGCACATCGTGGTAGGTGATGTTCAGTTGGAGGAAACGCAAAAGCAAATTTTCGCGTTTTGCAGCGATCGTTTCGTGGATGGCATTTTGGTCAACGCAGGCGGACCACCGGCCAAAGCCTTTATGGAAACGGAGCTAAAAGACTGGGATGATGCTTATTACCAACTTGTGAGGTGGAAGGTGGCTTTCGTAAAACTTATGATGCACAAAATGCTGGCCCAGAATTACGGTAGAATTGTATTTATCGAAAGCGTTTCGGTGAAACAACCGGTTGAAAATTTGGTTTTGAGCAACGCTTTACGTGCGGCTGTGGTAGGATTAATGAAAAGTCTCTCACAGGATGTTGCTCACCAAAATATTACGTTAAATATGATTGCGCCCGGCTATCACAACACCGCTGCCATGCAACGCTTGTTTAAGAAAAAGGCTGATATTGAAAATATTACACTTGAAGAAGCTAAAACGATTTTTGAAAGACAACTTCCTGTTGGCAGAATGGGGGAGGCCGACGAGCTGGCACGGCTGGCCTGTTGGCTGCTTTCACCGCTTTCTCGCTTCGTCACCGGACAAACCATCAGCCACGATGGCGGTATGGTAAAAGGACTTTTTGGATAAAAAAACTGTCGGTAAACGATTCTGCCGAAGCGTGAATCATTTT
>JADYZK010000364.1 GCA_020853175.1 Bacteroidales bacterium | reverse complement strand
CCCGACTTGGATTCTGCTTTGATGCAAGAGGAAATTTTTGGGCCCCTTTTACCTGTCGTCAGCTTTACACATTGGCATGAAGCCATCGCGTTTATACGTCAAAAGTCAAAGCCACTTTCGATGTACATTTTTACGCAAGACAAAAAGAAGTTGAATGAAATTTTAACTCAAACAAGTGCGGGCGGTGTAACGGTAAACGACACCATCATGCACTTTACCAACAGCGCTCTTCCTTTTGGCGGGGCAGGTTACAGTGGTATAGGAAGCTATCATGGTGAAGCCGGTTTTAAAGCTTTTTCGCACCTTAAATCGGTAATGCATCGGGCTACATGGCTCGACATTCCGCTGCGCTATCCCCCGTTTAAGAACAAATTGAAACTCGTTAAAATGATTTTACGATAAACCCCAATATGAAAGAAAATCTTCAACAAATTGTGAAAGGAGTAGCCATGGGAGCTGCCAATATCATTCCGGGAGTTTCCGGCGGAACTATTGCCCTGATCACCGGAATTTTTGAACGGCTCATCAATGCTATTAAATCCATTGACTTAGTGGCCATCAAGTTGCTTTTTACGGGCAAATGGAAAGCATTTTCCCAAAAAATTGACTTTTGGTTTCTAATCAGGGTTTTTGCCGGAGTGGGCATTGCTATCTTTAGTCTGGCCAGAGTTTTTGATTTTCTATTCACTCATTATCCCGTTTTTATTTGGTCTTACTTTTTTGGATTGATTTTGGCGAGCGTCTATTACGTAGGAATAACAGTAGAAAAATGGACGTTATCGGCAGTGTTGAGTTTCATCATTGGTGCTGCACTGGCCATTGCCATCACATTTATGTCGCCTGCCGCTGAAAACAGGGATTTCTTTTACCTCATACTTTGCGGTATGGTGGCCGTTTGCAGCATGATTTTACCCGGCATCTCGGGTTCGTTTGTACTCATCCTAATGGGAAACTATCAATTGGTTGCCATTGAAGCGGTCAACAATTTGGATTTAAAGATATTAACACCTGTTCTCATAGGAATGGTAGTAGGCTTAATTTTATTTTCACACCTTTTATCGTGGTTATTCAAAACATTCAAAAACCAAACCATCGCCTCGCTCACCGGATTTATTTTTGGCTCACTCGGAGTAATTTGGCCTTGGAAAGAAACCGTTTTTGTGCTTGATTCGGCAGGTGCACAGGTAATAAAAAAAGGTAAGCCCCTGGTCGAAAGATATATAAGCGTTTTACCTGAACAATTTGGCACCAACGAAATGTTGGCAATTGCCTTGGTAATTGCCGGAATTTTAACCATTTGGTTGGTCGAAAAAAGTGCTTCCGTAAAAACTGAATCCAACCAAGCATGACCGATTTGTACGGATTGATTGGCAGAAAGCTTTCACATAGCCACTCAAAACAGTTTTTTACCACTTTTTTTGAAGAGAACAAGATCAAAGCCAGTTACAAGTTGTTTGAACTTACAACGATCCATGAATTGCCTGCTTTGCTGCAAAACAATCCCAACTTAAAAGGCCTCAATGTTACCATTCCCTACAAGCAAGAGGTGCTGCCTTTTCTTGATGAGATTGATTTTGATGCCAAAATGATTGGAGCCGTGAATGCCATCGCGGTGGTTCAAAAGAAAGAAAAAACCATTTTAAAAGGCTTTAACACCGATGCTTTTGGTTTTGAAAAAAGCCTTAAAAGTGTGATTCAGTTTCCAAACAGCAAAAAAGCTTTGATTTTGGGTACAGGTGGTGCTGCTCGAGCAGTGCGCTATTTACTACGCAAAAATGGCATTGTTTTCAAATCGGTGGGCAGAAAAGGACTTAAAAGTGATGAATTGACTTACAATGTAATTACGCCTAAGCTCATCGAAGAGTTCGAAATCATCATCAATACTACCCCATTGGGGATGTTTCCACTCGTTGAAGACGCCCCCAAAATCCCCTATCATCCCATTGGAAAAGACCATATTTTAATGGACCTGATTTACAATCCTGCTGATACGATTTTTCTCAAAGAGGGCAAACAGAGAGGTGCCCTTACCATGAACGGACAAGAAATGTTTATCCAACAAGCCTCCAAATCATGGGAGATATGGCAAAAGCACAGTTTCTAAAAAAGTATTATAAGTTGTTAGGTCCGGGCCTGTTATACGCCGGAGCAGCCATTGGTGTTTCACATTTGGTGCAATCTACGCGGGCAGGAGCAGATTTCGGTTTCGAGCTGATGTGGATTGTTTTTGCCGCCAACTTATTAAAATTTCCTTTTTTTGAAATTGGCAGTCGTTATACTTTAGCCACCGGGAAAAACCTCTTGAATGCCTACTTCGAAGCCGGAAAATGGATTTTGCTGCTGTTTTTTATCCTCACCTTGCTCAGTGTATTTCCCATTCAGGCCGCCTTAACTTTGGTTACTGCAGGTTTGCTGGCCAATGTGTTGGGCACCGAAATGAGTGCACAGCTTATGAGTAGCATTTTGGTGGTGGCAACCCTCCTATTTCTCATGTCGGGCAAGGCAAAAATTTTGGATAGGATGATCAAAATCGTGATTTTACTGCTGACTGTTTCTACATTGATTGCCGTTGTAGGTGCGCTCAACCTGCCCCCACATGAGCTAATTGGCACGCAATCTTTTGACTTCCTCAACAAAACACATCTCCTGTTTTTGATTGCTTTTATAGGTTGGATGCCGGCTCCTATTGACATTGTTGTTTGGACCTCGTTATGGAGCCAAAGCAAATACAAGAACATGCCGCAAAAGCCTGATCTAAAAGCAGTTTTGATTGAATTTAGGATTGGATACTTCGGCACAATGCTCATTGCCGCTGCCTTTTT
>JADYZK010000363.1 GCA_020853175.1 Bacteroidales bacterium | reverse complement strand
GCTCACGAATATTACAACTATAAAGGTGTTGGGCTTGCACCACACCATACGCCTGACCTTGAAAAGCGGTAGAATCTGATAAAGTAGGAATGTCGTAGGACGCTTGTCCTGAATTTTCCTGTTCAAAATGGAGGACAAACTGCTGTGCCAGAACACTGTTTACAAGCACAAAAAGTACTGCTATCAGACCATATTTAAGTACCTTAAACATATTCCAACACTTCCACTTCTCCTTTCAACACCTGCAACCCATTCATGGCGTGGGCTTCGAGGTCGTTGATGGAAGGGTAGAGGGCCATAGGTGCCAGTTTTCCAACGCGTTTTTTTACGTTATCGAGGAACAATTCGCTGTTGAAAATTTGTCCGGTGAGGATAATGGCATCCAATTCACCTTCGAGGGTGGCATAATAACTGGCAATTTCTTTGCTCACTTGATAGGCGCAAGCTTCGGAAATAAGTAAAGCTTTAGCATCTTTATTTTGAATTAAGTGATTGATCTGTTGTATGCTATCGGTGCCAAGATAGGCAGCATAACCACCCTTGCTGTTCACCATTTCTCTGATTTCGTCTTCAGTGTATTTTCCGCTGAAGCACAGGCTGATCAATTGACCAACGGGTAAAGTGCCGGTTCGGGTGATGGAAAAGGGTCCTCCGCCATCAAAGGCTTGGTTCACATCCACAACCTGGCCTTTTTGGTGCGCTCCAATGGAGATGCCGCCCAAGCCTACATGGCAAACAATGAGGTTGAGTTCTTCGTAAGCTTTGTTAATGCTTTTGGCATATTTACGTGCAAAATATTTGTGACTCAAAGCATGAAAAATTGATTTGCGCACAAAAAGTGGATGGCCTGTAATGCGTGCCAAATCAGACAATTCGTCCACAACAACAGGGTCAGCCATATAGGCACTGATACCGATCATGGCGGCCAAATCAAATGCGATTAATCCGCCAAGGTTGGTTTCGTGAACACCCATGATACCCACTTTCAAATCTTGAATCATGCGGGTATTGATCTTATAAACGCCTGATTTAAGCGGCTTGACGAGACCACTTCTTGCCATCACGATTTCTACTTTTTGAATATCAAAGTCGTTGCGCTTCAGTTCGGTAAGTATGGCATCGCGTCTGTAAGCAGTTTGATCGGGAATGGCAATAAAACGTTCCAGCTCCTCATCGGGGTGTTTGATGGATTTGAGGAACATGGGTTCGGTGTTGCGATAAATGGCAATCCGGGTTGATCGTTTTTCGGGGTATATGACGAGAATTTTTTTCTGAAGCATGGGTTTAAAATTTAGTTTTTCAACACTTTATTTGGAGCAAACCATCAAAGTTAGATGTATTTTTCGCCTTTTTCAACCTTAATATCGTTGACAAATTGCCTGATTTGTTGTTCGTCTTGTTTGCGACAAATCAATAGGGCGTCGTCGGCCTCAACAACAATATAATCTGTGAGGCCTTGAATAACTACCAATTTGTCTTTCGGCATATTGACCACACATCCAGTGCTTTCGTAGGTTAACACGTTGGTGCCGACAATAGCATTAAGTTCTTCGTTTTTGGGTCGTGTTTCGTAAAGCGATCCCCAAGTTCCAAGGTCGCTCCAACCAAAATCAACCGACATCACATAAACATTATCAGCCTTTTCCATCACGCCATAATCAATAGAGATGTTTCTGCACACGGCATAGGTTTGGCGAATAAATGCGGCTTCCAAATCGGTGCTGTATTTTCCTGCTCCTTCTTTAAAAAGGTCTTCTACCTCGGGAAGATGCCGCTCGAAGGCCGTTTTGATACTTGAAAGCGACCAAATAAAGATGCCCGCGTTCCATAAAAAATCGCCGCTTTCAATGAAAGACAGGGCTATATCGAGGCTGGGTTTTTCGGTAAAAGTTTTCACTTTTCGCAAGGCCGGAACATTTTCGAGCACGCTGCCTTCCACGTATTGGATGTAGCCGTAGCCGGTATCGGGGCGGCTGGGAACAATGCCAAGGGTAATGAGCCAAGGCTGTGTTTGGGCCACGGATAGGGCATCGAGCACATTTTTGGTAAACTCAGTTTCGTTCAGAATCACATGATCGCTGGGCGCAACCACTATTACAGCATTGGGGTTTTGCTGTTCAATCACGTGGGTGGCATAAGCAATGCAGGGTGCTGTGTTGCGTCGGGCAGGCTCGCACAACACTTGAAAGGGTTGAAGCAGCGGAAGCTGTTCCAGCACTTGGTCTCGGTAAATTTCGTTGGTGACGATGTAAATGTTTTCGGGAGGACAAATGTTCAGAAACCGATCAAAGGTCATCTGTATGAGGGTTTTACCTACTCCTAAAATATCAATAAACTGTTTGGGCCGAGCCGTTGTGCTCATGGGCCAAAAACGGGCGCCTACACCACCGGCCATGATCACACAATAGTTATTTTTATTGCTTGTCATAAGTTTGATATGTTTGTTATTTCTATTTTTTGTCAAATATAAGGATTGATTTCAATTTGGACACCGAAGAGGTTCAACAACAGCCAACGGACTGAAAAGAAAATATCTTTTATTATTCAAACATAGGCACTTAAACCGTTTTGTTCGTTGCTCAAGTTTCTGAAAAACTCGTCCATCAGCCGTCTTAAAGCAGCTGTTTTGGGCAAGTGTTTCCAACACAACGAGTTGTTCGGAGGTTTTGTTGTCGTAATTTTTCAATACGCGACGCAAACTCAAATCGCTTCCGTTGGCCGCTTTAGCACCATATAAATAATGAATGAGTTCCTTTTTCACATCGTCGGGAAAAAGATGAAGCTCAAGGTAGCTGTGCATCAATTGTCCAAAACATTTTTTCCACTCTGGGCCATGGGGCTGATGGTTTCTGCCGTGTTTTTCAAAGGTGTAAAGATGCGCCAATTCATGCACAAAGGTGATGAGCATTTCATACGGATTAAGGTCATGGTTTAACGAAATGCGATGAGGTTTGCCGGGCAAAGGGGTGCGGTAATCGCCCAACTTTGTTCGGCGGCTTTTGCTGAAATGCAGCAGTGATTTTTTTTCGGTCAACTCGCGCAATACGTGTTCAACAGCAGCTTCAGGAAAGTACTTCAATAAAATAGTCCTATCGTCTTTCATAAGCTAAATAGGTACTATGGGTGTTGCTTTCCGGCGCAAACGACCATTTGGGACAGTCGCAATCGCGGTTCATTTTTTTCTTTCCTCCCGGATGAATGATACGCTGGCTACAAGCCCCAAAACTAAGGAGTAAGAGTATAAAGATGAAGGTTTTAACTAATGAAAAAAAACGCATGATTTGAGATTAAAAAAACAGCCTTTTTTGGCTTTCATTGCACAAAGATAGTACGTTTCTGTAAGCAAAGAACCAAGTTTGACTGGCAACGAACATGGTTTGGAACATAGATTATTAAACCCAATTTGGCTTTATCTAATAGATTGTTGTAATTTTATACGCTCATAACCCATGATGTATGCTCAAGTTACTTGGAGAATATCTGATTCTTCTTTCTGAAATTTTCAAACGTCCCGACAAAGGCCCTGTGTTTAGGCGGCAGTTGTTGGTTGAGTTTGTGGGCCTTGGTGTTGATTCAATCGGTATTGTAGCCATTATCTCGGTGTTTACCGGAGCTATTGTTGCACTCCAAACGGCCTATAATATTGATTCGCCACTCATTCCATTGACCATGGTGGGTTTTACCACAAGGCAAATGATGATTTTGGAGTTTTCTCCTACCATCATCAGCTTGATTTTGGCCGGAAAGGTGGGGTCGCGCATTGCCTCAGAGATTGGAACCATGCGCGTTACCGAGCAAATTGATGCCCTCCGTGTGATGGGCGTTAATCCGGCCAACTACCTCATCTTACCCAAAATTACGGCCAGTATGCTCTTCAATCCGGTATTGATTATTTTCAGTATCGTGGTAGGTTTATGGGGCGGCTGGATAGCTTGTTTGGTGTCGGGATTGGTAACTTCTGCCGATTTTATTGCCGGACTGCGCAGTTGGTTTGAGCCTTTCACGGTGGTGTATGCCATGATTAAAACCTTGGTTTTTGCTTTCATTATTGCATCCGTTTCAGGGTATTTGGGCTATAATGTTGATGGCGGCTCGGTTGAGGTGGGTAAAGCCAGCACCAGAGCAGTTGTCGTAAGCAGCATCTTGATCATCTTTTTCGACCTCATCCTCACCCAATTGTTGCTCGTATGATCACCGTTCAAAACATCAATAAATCGTTTGGAACTTATCACGTTCTCAAAAACGTTAGCACCGAGTTTGAGAAAGGAAAAACCAATCTTATCATCGGCCAGAGTGGATCAGGCAAAACCGTACTGATGAAATGTTGTATAGGACTTCTAGATATTGATAAGGGAGAAATTAACTTCGACGATCGTCCGTTTTCGGCCTTAGCCGAGAAGCGTAAAAAAGACATCCGCAAGGAAATGGGAGTGCTTTTTCAAGGCGGCGCTCTCTTTGATTCGCTCAGCGTGGAGCAAAATGTGATGTTTCCGTTGAATATGTTTACCACGATGACGCCCGAGGAAAAACTCGATCGTGTAAATTTTTGCCTGAAAAGAGTGAATCTTGAAAACGTAAACCAACTCTTCCCTTCGGAAATTAGTGGTGGGATGATGAAACGTGTAGCTATTGCACGGGCCATCTCCAACAGTCCAAGCTACCTGTTTTGCGACGAGCCCAACTCGGGCCTCGACCCTAAAACAGCGGAGGTGATTGATCAACTGATCAGCGAAATTACTGAAGAGTACAACATCACGACGGTGATTAACACCCACGACATGAACTCGGTGCTGCAAATTGGACAAAAAATAAGCTTTTTGTACAAAGGCGAACTTTGGTGGGAAGGAAATAAAAACACCATCTTAGATACTGACAACCGAGAGTTGAATGAATTTGTTTTTTCAACCGAACTCACCCGCCGACTACGCAAATAATCAGCCTATGTCTATCATTGATATTGTTCTTGTTGTTCTTCTGGCTTTGAGCGCGATTCAAGGTTATCGAAAAGGATTTATACATTCCATTACCTCCTTATTAGCACTGATT
>JADYZK010000362.1 GCA_020853175.1 Bacteroidales bacterium | reverse complement strand
TGCACTTCGGGCAATGCAGTGCAATTGGTCAATGCTTTGCCCAAAGACCAAAAAATAATCTTTGCTCCCGACAAAAATCTGGGAGCCTACATCAACAATGTTACCGGTCGCCAAATGGTTTTGTGGGATGGAACTTGCGAAGTGCATGATATTCTTTCGGCTGAGGCCGTAATTCGTATGAAGATAGAAAACCCTGATGCACTGCTTATTGCACACCCTGAATGTAAGGCACAAGTGTTGGAACTTGCCGATTTTGTGGGTTCAACCACTGCGTTGCTCAACTTTACTGCAAAAAGTGAAGCGCAAAAGTTTATTGTGGCCACCGAAACGGGCATCTTACACCGGATGCAGCAAAACTCACCTGAAAAAATATTTTTAATTGTGCCTACCGACGAAACCTGTAGCTGCAATGATTGTCCGTATATGAAGCTCAATACAATGGAAAAACTCTATCTTGCACTCAAAAATGAACGGCCTGCCATAAATCTGCCGGCGGATGTTATTGCAAAAAGTAGGAAACCTATTGAAAAAATGCTCGAAATGTCGGTTCAACTTGGTCTGATCAAATAAAATCATCCACATGAAAACAAACAAACTGTTTGTATTGCTTGCGCTTTTATCGGTAGGACTGCTCTCAGCATGTGCTGCTCGAAAAGCGGTGTACTTTACACAGCCCATTCGCCAAAACGTTGAAAGTTATGATATTACAGTGGATCAAATTCAGTTTTATAATTCACATAAAATAGTTTTGTACCGCAACCTAAGCTATGAAGAAACGAAAGTAGCTTCAGGAAAAATTCGTTTTGAGAATGGTGAATTTATTGAACGTATCATCATCAAAAAAAATACCCCCGGATTGTGCGAAACATTTGATGACAATATGATTGATGTGTCCTTTGAACAAGGCGAAAATCGTCAACTCAAATTTGTTCGCGATTCGCAGGATAAATACCGCATCTCGGCCCTCGAATGGAAAAATAAAGAAGGAAAAATTAATTACGATACCACCTTTTTTTACATCGCCCCTGGAGGTGAACGTGCTTTGTTGAAAGTGAAATTGGAAGATATTTTCAAATTCAAAACGGAAGAACGCGTTGCTCCGGGTCGCTCAATCAGTGGTTCAAAATAATTTTGCTCCGCTCATGAAAGGCTTGTTTTCCATCGTTTTAATTTTCTTTTTTATCGCTGCTTGGGGTCAAGAACCGGTAAGCGACACTGTTGCAGCCGAGTATTTTTATCCCAACGGAATAAAATCCAGCGAAGGCTTTCTTGTGAATAAAAAACCCGATGGCTATTGGAAAACTTACCACGAGTCGGGAAGCCTCAAGTCGGAAGGAAATAGAAAAAATTTTCAGCTCGACAGCCTTTGGAGGTTTTACGATGAAAGCGGTGTGCTCACCCTCGAAATCACTTACCAAAATGACAAAAAAAATGGACCGCGAACCACTTTTTTGAGCGATGGAACAGTGATTGAAAACTTTCTCAACGACGTTAAAACAGGAGTAACAAAAACTTTAGACCTCAAAAAAAGACTGGTTAAAAGCGTTCCCTTTTTCAATGGTCTCGAAGAAGGTTTGGCTCTCAGTTACGATACTCTGGGAACCATTATTGAGCTGACAACTTACAAAAGAGGATATATCGTTGACAGGGAACGCATCAACCGCCGTGATGCCGACAACAACGCCCAAGGGATTTGGAAATGGTTTTACGATGACGGCACTTTGAAACAACAAGGCAACTTTAAAAATGGCCGCAAAAATGGCATTTTTAAAAGCTTCGATCCACAAGGTAACCTCAGTAAAATCGAAAAATTTATTGATGACGTCAGGCAGGAAAGTGCCGAAGAAGTGGCCCGTTTGGAGCTTCGGCGCGACTATTTTCCCGATGGAAAAGTGAAGGTTGAAGCCACTTACCGCAAGGGCGTTCCCGAAGGCATCAGGCGCGAGTTCAATCCAGAGGGCGAGGTGGTGCAGTCCTACACTTTCTCGAAAGGGGTGGTTGTAGCGCAAGGTATTGTCAGCAACGAAGGCCTCAACCAAGGCAGCTGGAAAACTTTTTATCCCGATGGAAAAATTAAATCTGAAGGCGGTTATGCCAATGGAAATAGGGTAGGAGAGTGGATTTTTTACTACCCCAAAGGTGCTGTTGAGCAAAAAGGAAGCTACAACAATGCCGGGAAGCCCAACGGAAAGTGGCAATGGTTTTACAGCTCGGGTCAACTGCTGCGCGAAGAAAATTACCGCGATGGCCTGCGCGATGGAACCCTCACAGAGTTCAGCCCCGAAGGAAATATCATTGCACAAGGCGATTTTATTGACAACCAAGAGGAGGGGTTTTGGACCATTCAAAATGGTTTGCTGCGCGAAGAAGGCACTTTCATTGAAGGTATTATGTCGGGAAGCTGGAAACACTTTTATCCTACCGGTGCGACAGCTTTCGAGGGCAATTTTGTGGATGATAACGCCAACGGAAAACATACCTATTTTTATCCCGATGGCTCCAAACGCGAAGAAGGAACCTACCTTATGGGCCGTCGCAATGGCAGCTGGAAAAAGTGGAACGATGATGGAACTTTACTCATCGAAATTGAATACATCAACGGAATTGAAAAGGCTTATGACGGCCTCAACATCCCCGATGATGAAATTTTTATCGGGGATTAAAACCCATTCCTTTAGGTTTTTTAGCTGATAAACAGCCTTTTTATTTTGAAATCTCTATCTTTGTCAGGATTAATTTAACCAAAATGAAACACATGAAAAAGTTATTTGCCCTCAGTTTTGTAGCTGTATTCTTTTTTGCTTGCAGCAACACCCCCAAACCCACCGACGAAGCTACTACCAACACCGAAACATCCGTGGAAGTAACAGTTGGCAATTTCAATGAAAAAGCCCCCGATCTTGTGGGTAAGTTGGTCACCATCAAAGGAACTGCAGACCATATTTGCAAAGGCGACGGAAAAAAACTTTTCCTGATTGACATTGAAACCGAAGGCCGCGTGAAAGTGGTTAGCGGCGAAGATATGCCGGCTTTTAACAGCGAACTGGAAGGTTTTGACTTTATTGTAACCGGAACCGTTGACGAAACCATTATTGACGAAGCCTATTTGCAAGAATGGGAAGAAGAAATTAAAGCCGGCATCGAAGAGTCGAAACACCTTGGAGGAGGCCAGCCATTAACAGAAGAAGAAAAAGCTTCGGGCGAACATCACGATGATGATCCTTTTGAGCAAATTACCAATTACCGCGCAATGATGGCCGACAAAGGCGTTACCAAACTGTCTTTCTATGCCATCACAGCCGTTTCGTACGAAGTGATTGAAGAATAATAATTCTTCGGAAAAAATCAGCTAAAACCAGACAATAACCTGTCTGGTTTTTTCAATTAACACATTCAACAAATGTAAGTTATGGCATTTAAATGGAGAAAATGGAACCGAAGCCTCCACCGTGATTTTGGCTATCTTTTTTTTGCAATGACCGTCATTTATGCAGTTTCGGGCATAGCACTCAATCATCGCCACGAGTGGAACCACAACTATATCATCATTGAAAAAGATATTGTGGAAGCACCTTTTACCTCAAAACCCGACAAAAAACAAGTCGTTGCTCTGATGGAAAAATACGATGTCGGTGATGTGTATCGCAAGCATTATTTCCCCAACGACAATCGCCTGAAGGTTTTTTTGAGCGGAGGAATGGCCGAAATGAACCTTAACACCGGTCGCGGCTATGTTGAAATGACACGCAAACGGCCTTTCTTTCGCGAAACAGGTTATTTGCACTACAACCCTTCCACCTACTGGACATGGTTCTCCGACATTTTCAGCGGAGCATTGGTATTGCTCGCTTTGAGCGGCATTTTAATTCCGCGGGGTTCCGACGGCATCACGGCAAGGGGTGCATGGCTCACCCTACTCGGTATCATTATTCCTTTGGCTTTCATCATTTATTATCTTTACTAATCATGACAGGACTTTGGATCGCTATCGCTTTCGCAGCTTGGTATTTGGCTGCTCTTTTTATCTCCGAAAAATATGCCCATCTCAAACCGGGAAGACAATGGTTGTTTTTTATTTCCTTCATTTTTAGCCCTTTGGTAGGGTTTATTACAGTATATTTGTTTCGTAAGAAGTAGATTTTAGAAAAGCGCAGATTTTTTGTTTGCCTTCAGCTGTATCTGCGTTGAGCGAAAATACGAAATCAAGGATGAAAACACATTTTGCACCCCCAGAAAGAGCAAGTCAAGCAGGAATTGAACATGACTTTAACATGTTCTCCGATTTAGGTCAAGTCAACGATTTGATCAATGCCCTACCCATTATTGCAGCTGTTTTAGACGAACACCGTCAAATAGTTTACGCCAATAAGTCGCTCCTTCAAGCGATGGGCCTGGCAACCTATGACGAATTAATTGGAAAAAGACCCGGTGAACTTATCAATTGCATTCATGCTACTGAAATGCCCGCAGGTTGCGGAACCTCCGAGTCATGCAGCGTTTGTGGTGCCGTGAATGCCATACAGGACTGCCTAAAAACTAACAAAAAAATCGTGAACGAATGTCGCATCACCACTCGGGGTGAAAACGGGGTTTCGCTCGATTTTAAAATTACAGCTTCTCCTTTTCATTTTGAGCAGCAGCGCTTTGTGGTGCTTTCATTTGAAGATATCGCCAACGAAAAACGTCGGCAGGTGCTCGAACGCTTGTTTTTTCACGACATCATCAACACAGCAGGAGGCCTCAGAGGTTTTATCGAATTTTTAGAAACAACCGATGATCCTGCTGAGCAAAAAGAATTTACAAAAATAGCCTGTCACCTCAGCGAAGTACTTGTTGAAGAAATAGTGTCGCAACGCGAATTGTTGGCTGCCGAAAGTGGCACGTTAACAGCCGATTTTACCCCTGTAGATGTTGCTGATTTGATTGTAGATGTTATTCATCAAATCAAATACCATCAAGTAAGTGAAGGGATAGAGATTATCAATTTAAATGCACACCGGCAGCTTGTCCTTAAAACAGATACAGTGTTGCTGAAAAGGGTGTTGCTGAACATGCTTAAAAATGCTGTTGAAGCTTCGCAAAAAGGAATGAAAGTTAGTGTGGGTGTTAACACGCACGAAAGCAACATAGAAATCTGGGTGAAAAACGAAACGCTGATCCCTCGGGAGGTGCAACTCCAGATTTTTCAGCGTTCATTTTCAACAAAAGATCAAGCAAGAGGAATTGGTACTTACAGCATCAAAATGTTTACTGA
>JADYZK010000361.1 GCA_020853175.1 Bacteroidales bacterium | reverse complement strand
CCCGACTTTAAAAATATCGAAACCATTTCCTTGATTGTTTCTTCATTATTGCCCACATATTCAACTAATTTCTTAATGTTATATGAGCTATTGTGTTCATTTATTGACATTTATAGCTTATTTTCTTTGATCATACGGTAAATAGTTGACTTTCCTATATCGAGTTTTTTGGCAACAAACACCACATTGTTGTCATATTTATCGAGGTAATAGCGGATAATTTTACTGGTATATTCTTCGAGCGTATTTTCTTCGAGCAAGAAATTAGAGGAGGCATTGGTAGAATTGAACGAAATGTGATGCTCATCAATATGATCAACATCGGTAAGCACAGCCGCCAGCTCCATAACCGCTTTGAGTTCGCGCACGTTGCCCGGAAACGAATATTGCATCAGCTTTTGTTGCGCGGCCTCAGTAATGCTGAGCTTATGAATTTTGTTTTCGAAGCAAAAATCATCCACAAAAAATTTAGCCAAAATAATGATGTCGTTGCCACGATAACGCAGTGGCGGCAACTCAATGGGAAGTCCTAATAATCTGTAATAAAGATCTTCGCGGAAATTTCCCTTTTGCACTTCTTCGGCAAGATTGCGGTTGGTGGCCACAATAAGCCTGACATCAATTTTTATGACATCGTTGCCTCCTACCCTACTTAACTCCCGCTCCTGAATTACGCGCAACAACTTTGATTGCATGTGTAAATCCATTTCGCCAATTTCATCCAAAAAGATTGATCCGCCCTGGGCTTGTTCAAATTTACCCATTTTGCGTGTCAAAGCGCCGGTGAAACTGCCCTTTTCGTGGCCAAACATTTCGCTTTCAATCAGATCGCGCGGAATGGCCGAAACATTGACAGCAACAAATTGCTTTTTAGCGCGACTCGAATTGTAGTGAATGGCTTTGGCAACCAACTCTTTTCCCGTTCCGGTTTCACCCGTTACCGAAACAGTGATATTGGTTTTCATGGCTTTTTCAATCAAGCTAAAAATCTGCTTAATGGCGTTGCTGTTGCCTTTGATCACATTCCGAAACTCATACTTCCGACCAATTTCCTCTTTCAGATACGAAATCTCACTTTTCAGCAATAGATTTTCTCTAATCTTTTTGATGATGTTCCACAAACGGTCTTTCACGTCATCATCCTTCACAAAATAATCATAAGCACCTTCTCTTAAAAGCGCTACTGCAGTGGAAATATCCTCTTGTCCGGAAACGATAACTACCGGAATATCAGAGTTTTCTTTTTTAATTTGTCGCATCACTTCCAAGCCCGACATATCGGGAAGGCTATAATCCAACGAGATGAGCGAAGGAATACGGTAAAGATTTCGCAAACAATCGGAGCCGGTTTTGAAAAGGTGCACCTCGTTATCCGGATTTAACGATAAATGGTGCTTCAACATTTCGCCATAAAGAGGGTCGTCTTCAACAACAAAAATTCGGAAAGATTCCATAGACAAAGGTGTATTAATTCAATTCAATTTTAAAATCTGTAATTCGTTAACAATAACCTTATTACAGTTTCTCAATTTTGGAAGTCCGACAAATTTAAGCACTTATAAGAGTCAAAACAAATTAAATCACAACTTTTTTCCAATATTGGGAATATAGTAGGGATTATGTAGGGATAGCGCAGACTTTGGTTTGTTGAACCGTTAGCATAGTTTTTGGCGGATTCAAAAAAAAGACGCAAAGTATCCTTTTTGAGCTAACTTTGCCTCTTAATTTTGCAGCAAATGTCGCAATCGCAAACAATGTTTAGTTGGACAAAGATCGTTTATCGCTTTTTTGGGGGTTCACTGCTTATATTAGGTAGTTTTTTGGTCATATTTTACCTATCGGCACCTTTTTATCATTTTCAAGAACCGCAACTTTTTGAAGGCAGCGCATTTTACAACCCCTACGCTGACACCAACGCAAAAATTGAACGCGAAGTTCAAATCAACCTCAACGCTTTGCATTTGGCCGATGTAATTCTCAACGGAAAATTAAGAATTAATCTAAAATATTATGATTCACTGGTATATGCTCCATTAAGTTTAGACATCAGTAATTTTCAGTTCAGTCATCGCTTTGCCGATTCCAGCGGAAAGCTCCTCAATTTTTACCGTCATGGATATGGTTTCACGGGCGACCAGCAGCTTTGCATCGGCTCGAGAAAAGTGATCTGGACCGACTATCCATTTGTGCAACACCTTAGACACAAGCAAGATATATTGGATAAAATTGACCGCCATTGCGATTTGGTTGCCCTCACCGATCCTGCCAGGTCCTACACACAAGAAGAACTCAAATACCTTTCGGGCTACCAGCTCATGGAAGTCACCAATACCCGCGAAGAATCAATGTCAAGTTGGGATATGGCACTCAGCTATGGCCACAGGGTGTATCTTTTGCTCAGCAACCTCGAAACAGAAGGCGAAAACATCAATCAGAAAATGGTTCACTCCAACCATCTTTTTGTAAAAGAAAACAGCATTGATGCCTTGATTGAATCATTAGACAACGGTCATTTTTACTCTATTTCGCATCCTTTGGAAGCTCCGTTTGGTCGGGTGGCGAAGCTTCAATATGTTTCAATGATCAACGACAGCCTTGTGATTGCGGTAGAGCCTCAAGCGCAAAAATGGAGATTTATTGGTCAAAACGGACTGCTTTTACAAACCATCGAAAACACCGACATAGCGTCATATACCCTACAGCCCTCGGATGCCTACGTGCGAACCGAGATTTTCTTTGCCGATGGCAGCATATTGTATATCAACCCCATAAACAGACAACCTATTCACGATGAGGTTATTAGACAAGATTTAGCGCGCCTCGATTCTGTTAAAACAGCCTGGATGCGTGGTCTTTATGTCGTCTTAATCATGCTCTTTACTCAACTCATCTTCCGGTGGCAAATCCATCGAATGCGAAAACAATAATCATGGCGGCACAAAAAGAAAAAGCCTACGAAAAGCGTTTGTGGCTGCTGCTTTTAGGCAGCTTTTTGCTTAGAGCCGTGTTGGCCGGCTGGCACGAATTGGGCAACGACGAGGTGTATTATTACGCTTACGCGCTCTATCCCGACTGGAGTCATTTCGATCATCCTCCAATGATAGGATGGATGATGCAGCTTTTTAGCTTGAATTTGCTCTTTGATAGCGAATTTTTCCTGAGACTTTCGTCCGTTGTGCTGATGACTGTCAACACTTGGATCATATTTCAAATTGGCTCCACCATTAAAAATGCCCGCACAGGGTGGTTTGCAGCCTTGCTTTATACAACATCCATCTACGCTTTTGTTATCACAGGGTTCATGATTTTGCCCGATACTCCGCAAAATTTCTTCTATTTGTTAAGCTTATGGCTGATGATGCTCGCCCTTAAAAGCGAAGCCAAACGCCTGAATGTATTGCTCTTAGCAATTGGAATCACTATTGGTTTAGGAATGATTTCCAAATATACCAGTGTGTTTTTGTGGATTGGCTTTGGTGGTTACATTGTTTTTTCAAAAAGAAGCTGGCTCAAAAAACCGGCCTTGTATGCCGCACTTCTTCTTTCGGCTTTGTGCTTGTTGCCCGTTTTGTTGTGGAACATACAGAACGATTTTATAAGTTTCGGTTTTCAAGGCGAAAGGGTGAATATTTTCGATGCTTCTTTTCGTCCCGACTTGTTTTTTACCGAACTGGGAGGGCAATTTATTTACAACAACCCGGTTAATTTTGTGCTGATTTGGCTGGCTGTTTTTGCCGCTTTTCGGAAAAAAAACTTTTTGGCACCAGACGAAAAAAACCTGATCTTGTGGCTTAGCCTCCCGCTTATTGGAATTTTTTTGTTTTTTTCTTTGTTCCGATCCACCCTTCCGCATTGGACCGGACCTGCCTACAACACCTTAATTATATTGGCTGCGGCCTATCTTTCTGAGCCAAGAAAGAAGACTTTAAAGCACTTCTTTTTTCCTCCTTCCATCCAATGGGCTATGGCTATATTGCTCATCTTCATCACTGTAGGAAGTCTCCAAATCAAGTTTGGAATCATTCCCGACAACAACAAGCAACCGTATCACCAATTGGGAAAAAACGATGTGTCATTGGATATGTTTGGCTGGAGGGCAT
>JADYZK010000360.1 GCA_020853175.1 Bacteroidales bacterium | reverse complement strand
TGAACTTAACGTATGATGAAGTGCTAATCAAACAATGGATAGATGAATCTTATGCTTTGATAGTGGAAAGTTTGTCGAAAAAAGTGAAATCTTTATACCAGCTTTAAGTGCAAAGTATTTGCTAAAAACCTATCTTACAGAATGTTATATATTTTATTCTCCGAAATAGTAAACGAATTGATGGAAGTTGATTGTCTTTCAGTTCAAAAATAACAATTGAAATGCTTCTTAAAACAGCCTCATGAATTTTATGCAAGTGTGGTATTTTCACGTTTCACGATACGACTTGAAACAAAAATACTGAGTTCGTACAAACCCATTAAAGGGATGCAAACCAAAATCTGACTGAAAACATCGGGAGGAGTGATGATGGCCGAAATGATCAGAAGAATGACCAAAGTGTATTTGCGGTTAGCTTTAAGAAACTCAGGCGTAACAATGCCAATTTTGGTGAGAAAATAGATAACCAACGGCAATTCAAAAACCACGCCCACCGCAAAAGTGGTTGAAACAACTGTACTGATGTAGGAGTTGAGCGAAATTTGGTTCAAAACCGATTCACTCACCTGATATGTTCCAAAAAAGTTGACTGTAAGCGGCACAATAACAAAATAACTGAACAGCACACCTACAAAAAACAAACTCGAACTGATGATGACTCCTCTTCGTGAAGCCTTCGATTCGTTTTGGCGCAGGGCAGGCCTGACGAACATCCAAATTTCGTTGAGGATAAAAGGAAATGCAAGGATTACACCGGTAACAAACGAAATGTAAACGTGCATCATAAACTGTCCTGACATATTGATGTTGATGATGTTCAGATTGAGGTTTTCCAAACACAACGCATCAATAGAAAAGGTTTTGCTGATATAGCAAAAAAAACGGTTGGTTACAAAATCGCTGCGGCTTGGGCCTAAAATGATAGTATCGAATAGTATTTTTCGATTCAAAAAAGCTACAATTCCTAACACCACAATGGCTGCAACGCTCCTAATAATATGCGTGCGCAACTCTTCGAGATGATCCCAAAACGACATCTCTTTTTCTTTAGAATCTTCCTTTTGGCGCTTCGACATGTTTCTTTTTTTGAGGTGCGAATTTACAAATAACTCCTTACAATAGTGAAAAATTTGGTTTTCTGACGCTTAAATGTTGGTCTTTGGACATAAGCGATACTGCGAAAAGGTTTAAAGAAACACTTCTATCAAGAACCGATCTAAATAGAAGGTTTTTAGTAACTTTGCCAAAACTGAATTTTTAACATGTACTACGACTTTGTGATCATCGGTGCCGGAATTGCAGGCATAAAGTCCATCGAAGGTATTCGAAGTGAAAATCAAACCGCTTCCATTCTACTCATCAATGGCGAAGATCGTTTGCCTTACAAGCGAACCCAGTTGAGTAAACAATTTGCCAAAGGGTTTGAGCGCGAGGAATTTACTATTGCCAGTCTTGAATGGTTTCATCAACAAAAGGTAATAGTTTTGAATGACAAAGTAATGTCTATCTCGTTGAAAACGAAAAGTTTAAAAACATTTCGTCAAAGTATCATTCAATGGAATAAACTCATCATAGCAAGTGGAAGCAGCCCTGTGTGTTCGCCAATAAAAGGAAATGGAAGGCAGGAGCTTTTGTTTTTTCGATCGGCTTTAGAGGCAGAAAATTTACGTCAACTTGCCACCAAAGCCTCAAAGATTATTGTAATCGGTGGTGGTGTACTTGGTGTTGAACTGGCTTCAGCACTAACAAATATGAACAAAAGTGTTAGTTTAGTGCATACCGACCCGTTTTTGATGAACAGGTATTTTGATGAATATTTGTCGAACCATCTCAGCACCTTACTTCAAACAAAGGGAATTCAGCTTATTTTACACGAAAAGGTAAAGTCAGTTTCAAAAACCGGAAATGGAAAATTGTTGGTCGAAATTGGCGAAATGATTCATCTGTTAACCGACCTTGTGGTTGTGGCCCAAGGCGTGCAGCCTACAATTGAATGTGCAAAAAAAGCGGGTCTTGAAACCAAAATCGGAATCGTGGTAAATGCAAATATGTGTACCTCTCATCCTGATGTTTTTGCAGCCGGGGATGTTACTCAACATCAAAATGATAGCTTGACAGGTTTATGGCATGATGCAGAAAATCAGGGTGTTATAGCTGGGAAAAATGCAGCAGGAGGGCGATTGGAACGCGTTGATAAAAAGTTCCGCCTGAAAATGGAAATTTTTAATCAGTTTTATTTTTCCATGAATAGACCTATGAAGCAATCGCATAGAGACGAAGTGGTTGAGCACGAAAATGACCGTTACTACAGATTTTTTTTTACTGATGCAAAACTTATCGGGGCACTGATGTTGAACGACAAACAAAGGGCGAAAACAATCGAAAAGGCAGTGAATGAACATTGGTCGCGTGAGCAAGTGATAAAAGAGTTTACGACAACTGTTGTAAAACCTTAAAACACCCAACTTTTAGCTGCTTTACTCAAGCGTTTACAGCATATTGACTATCTTTGTCGTCTTAAAACAGCTCTATTTTTAATCAGTCTAAATAATAATTTTCATGTTAATCGAACGATCAAAAGTAATTGAAACCTTAAAAGGGGTCATTTTCTTTGCAAAAGGGGATAACATAGTTGATCTGGGAATGCTCGACGAACTGGACATCAAAGGCAACAAAATATCCTTCAGGTTGGTGTTTTCAAAACTTGGTGAGCCGGCAGTAAACATTGTTAGCAACGCAGCCATAAAGGCATTAAAAGAAGCATTTGGCGAAGATACACTTGTTGAAATAACGCCAATTACCGAAAAAGAAAAAGGTCGAGGTCCTTTGGCAGGTGTTAGAAACATCATTGCTGTGGCCTCCGGAAAGGGAGGTGTCGGAAAGTCAACCGTCGCAGCCAATCTCGCGGTAGCCCTGTCACGCACAGGATCAAAAGTCGGTTTGGTTGATGCCGATATCTACGGACCTTCGGTACCCATTATGTTTGGCATCGTTGACGAAAGCCCGGGCATGATCGAAAAGGAAGGCAAACAGTTGATTGTGCCTCTCGAAAAATTTGGCATTAAACTTTTGTCTATCGGCTTTTTTGTGGATACCGATAAACCGCTTGTTTGGCGTGGGCCTATGGCTACGAGCGCACTAAACCAGTTGCTTACAGATGCTGATTGGGGTATACTCGATTATTTGATCATTGACCTTCCTCCGGGAACGGGCGATATTCAACTCACTTTGGCCCAATCTTATTCCATCACCGGAGCTGTGGTCGTAACAACACCTCAAAAAGTGGCTTTTGCTGATGTACGTAGGGCTGCAACCATGTTCCGACAAGAAAAACTCACCATTCCCTTGTTGGGTTTGATTGAAAATATGGCCTTTTTTACGCCTACCGATATGCCTGATAAGAAATACTACATCTTCGGAAAGGGATACGGCGAAGGATTTGCAAATGCGCTCGGCATTCCGTTGATCGGACAGATTCCTATTGTTGAGCAAATTTCTGCCTCTGGTGATAACGGCAGTCCCATTGCTTTAGATGAAAGTTCGCCTATTGCACAGGCTTTTATGGAAGTAGCTCAAAAAGTTAAAGCATTGATAAAGAAGTAATAATCTTGGTTTTATAATCATTATATAATTATCTGAATAATATGTCGGAAGAAAAAGAAGTATTAGAAAGAAAAGTGAAGAATCTCATCGAACAAGTGAGACCTTACCTTCAACAAGACGGTGGTGACATTAATTTTGTGAACATCACCGAGGATATGGTTGTGAATGTTGAACTCACTGGCGCTTGCGGAAGCTGTCCGTACAGCACCATGACTTTAAAAAATGGAGTTGAAAACACCATCCGCAAAGCACTCCCCGAAATTAAAAGTGTAGAAGCGATCAATCTTTAGGGTTGTAAACTTTTGCCTTCCAGTAAAAGGTCTTGAGGATTCATATCATCAAGACCTTTTTTTATTAAAACAAAGTTGGGGGATTCTAACATTCAGTATAACGAACTGAATGATAAGGCTCTAAAATGAAAATATTTTCTTACATTAAATAATTGGCTACAATAGGAATCCGTCGGCCCATACCGAAAGCTTTTGAAGAAACCCTTAAAACAGGAGGCGATTGCTTGCGTTTGTGTTCGTTCATATTCACCAAGCGTAAAACACGACGGATCATTTTCTCATCAAAACCCGCTAATTTCAATGCTTGAGGACCTTTTTTCAAATCAATATACTGATAGAGGAGGGCATCCAAGAGCTCGTATTCAGGTAAGCTGTCGCTGTCTTTTTGGTCGAAACGCAACTCAGCCGAGGGCGGTTTGGTGATGGTATGGTTTGGAATAATCTCTTCTGCGCGGTTGATAAAGTGAGCCAGTGCAAACACTTCTGTTTTAAACACATCGCCCAAAACCGATAGTCCGCCGTTCATATCACCATAAAGGGTTCCATATCCCACTGCTGCTTCGCTTTTGTTGCTGGTGTTGAGTAAGATAGAGCCTAATTTGTTACTTAAAGCCATCAAAAGAACACCACGAATGCGGGCTTGAATATTTTCTTCGGTAACATCCACCGGTTTGCCATCAAAAAGAGGGTTAAGGCTGTCTGTAAAAGCGTGGTAAAGCGATTCAATACCAATGGTTTCTACTGGCGAACCTAGGTTTTTTGCCAGTGAAAGCGCATCGTTTACGGAGTGATCTGATGAAAACTGTGAAGGCATTAAAACTCCCAAAACATTGGCAGGCCCAAGCGCTTGTGCTGCAATCACCATCGTAACTGCTGAATCAATACCACCCGAAAGGCCAAGCAAAGCCTTTGAAAAACCCATTTTTTGAAAATAATCGCGGACTCCCATCACGAGTGCTTGGTGTATGAGGGCAATTTTTTCAGGAATTACTTGTGGGCTTTGTATGAAATCATTGTTTTTTAAAGCTTCAAAATCAACAATTTGGATGGATTCTTCAAAAAAGGGA
Organism: Bacteroidales bacterium; assembly: GCA_020853175.1. Lineage (GTDB taxonomy): Bacteria > Bacteroidota > Bacteroidia > Bacteroidales > F082 > JALNZU01. The sequence continues at coordinate 490 of JADYZK010000360.1, read as the reverse complement.
AGGCAATGTGCAACTGAAGCATTTTGTCCGAAGGCGAGTGAACCGCCATCGAAAAGCAATTCGGTTTGGGCGCCCACTTGGTTCACGTAGATTAATGGAATTTTATACTGTAAAACATTGGCTTTTAATATGTTGAGGCGTGTCGTGGCTTGATGGGCATGAAAAGGTGAAGCTGCAATATTGATCATCAAATCGGGATTGTCTTTGCTTAAAATTTCCATCGGGTTGATGGTATATAACCTGTTATTGCCCACATCCCAAATGTCTTCGCATATAGTGAGGGCAATTTTAACTCCTTTAAAATAAAGAAGTTCAAAGTCGCGTACTGGTTCAAAATAACGATATTCGTCAAAAACATCGTAATTGGGCAGCAGTGCTTTTCTGTAATATTGCACCTTACCTTGGTAGCAAAAGGCAGCAGCGTTAAACAACGGTTTTCCTTTGGGTTGCCTATTGCGAATAGGGGTTCCGATAATGCAACCTATTTGAT
>JADYZK010000359.1 GCA_020853175.1 Bacteroidales bacterium | reverse complement strand
TCTTGTGGCACAATCCCTTTCACCTTTTACTACATTTCAGTAAGTAGTTTTCAAAATACCAACAGCAAAAACGGTTACGCATCAAAACCAATTCCAAAGGCAGAAACAACTATCTTTGAAAGCTAAATTTTTCGCATGAAACCCAACGAATCCAACGACTTTATTTGGCAAACCGAACAGTTTGCCGACATCCGCATCCTGCGCTATCGTGCTGATGGTTTTAACCAATTGAATCTCGGGCAAAAATTGATGGTTTGGCATCTTTATCGCGCCGCCCTCACCGGAAGAGACATCATTTATGATCAAAATTATAAATATAACTTAATCATTAGAAGCACTTTAGAAACAATATTTGAAAACGCTGAGATTGATAAAACCGATCAGAATTGGCTTCAATTTGAGGTTTTTCTGAAACGACTTTGGTTTTCTAATGGCATACATCATCATTACTCCACCGAAAAACTGATCCCCGGTTTTGATGCTGCTTTTTTCACTGAAGCCTTTAATTCTCTCCACGAAAGTCAGTTGCATCTACTCAAAGGGCAAACCAAAAAGGAGCTGTTGGCGTTTATGCTCGACCAACTTTTCAATCCTGAAGTGGCGCCAAAAAGGGTGCAACAGGAAGATGGCCGCGACCTCGTTCGAGAGTCGGCTTGTAACTTTTATGAAAATATCAGTCAAGAAGAAGCTGAAAAATTTTATGCCGACAAAACCGATGAAGACCCCCAAAGGCCTGTCTCTTGGGGTTTGAACAGCAAATTGGTCAAAACCGAAAACGGACTGAAAGAACAGATTTACTTTGCCGATGGCCGCTACGGAAAAGCCATCCGTAAAATCGTGATTCAATTAGAGAAAGCACGTCAATATGCTGAAAATGAACAGCAAAGAGGTATTATTTGTAAACTTATTGACTTTTATGAATCGGGCAACTTAAAAACTTTTGATGAATACAGCATCTTATGGGTGCAGGATACCGATTCAAAAATTGATTTTGTCAATGGTTTCATCGAAGTTTATGGTGATCCTTTGGGCTACCATGGTTCGTGGCAATCGGTGGTTTCCATACGCGACGAAGATGCCAGCAAGCGATTTGGACAAATCAGCGCATTGGCCGGCTGGTTTGAGGCGCAATCGCCCATCGCACGCCAATACAAACGCTCCGATGCCGCCGGCATCACCTACAAAGTGATTCAAGCCATCATCGAATCCGGCGACAACGCCCCTTCATCGCCTATTGGCGTGAATTTACCCAATGCCGATTGGATTCGTTCGGAGCATGGCTCTAAGTCGGTTTCCCTTGGAAACATTGAAGATGCCTACGAAAATGCTTCCAAAAGCAATGGTAGCTTAGAGGCTTTTTTCCTTCCCGACCAGCAAGAACGGATTAAAAAATATGGTGCTTTGGCTTCAAAACTACACACCGGACTTCACGAAGTGATAGGCCATGGCAGCGGACAACTGATGCCGGGAGTTGGAACGCCTAAAGAAACCTTGAAAAGCTACTCCAATACCATCGAAGAGGCGCGTGCGGATTTGGTGGCTTTGTACTTTATCACCGACCCAAAAATGATCGATGTCGGATTGTGTCCATCTCCCGAAACAGGAAAAGCAGAATACGACAGTTTTATGGTCAACGGCCTTTTGCGGCAGTTGGTGCGAGTTGAAAAAGGGAAAAACTTGGAGGAGAGCCACATGCGCAACCGTCAACTCATTGCTGCATGGGCGTTTGAAAAGGGAAAAGACGACAAAGTAGTCTAAATACTCAGCATTGACGGCAATATCTTTGTCCGCATCAACAATTACGAAAGGCTAAGGGAAATTTTTGGTTTATTGTTGGCAAAAGTACAACGCATCAAATCGGAAGGCGACCACGAGGCCGCGCGCCGTTTGGTTGAAGATTACGGTGTAAAGGTTGATCTTAAACTACATACAGAAGTTTTGGAACGCTGGAACAAACTTAACATTGCCCCCTTTGCAGGTTTCATTCAACCCCAGTTGGTGGTGGAGAAAAAAGACGGCCGCATCGTGGAGGTGTCCATCACTTATCCCGATGATTTCAAAGAACAGATGCTTTATTATAGTCACAACTACGCCTTTTTGCCCCTGTACAACGACTAACTTTAACCGTTTTTTAAGCCTTTATCATGTCAGAAATTTCCAACCATCAAGCCGAACGGCGCGAAAAATTATCTGCGCTTTTTTATGCCGTCATGGATAGAAACCAAGCAGTGGAAACCATTCGCGCCAACGATCATCCTATCCGGCACTGCACGGCGCATGATGTGATCGCGCTGGTAGATGAATTTGTAAAGGCCCAAACTCCTATCTCAGAACTCAAAATCGGCATCAACAAATTTTTGAATGTGTTGGGCAAAACCATCCGCGAAATGCCGGAAGTGGTTGCCGAAGAGGACAGTTTCTGGATTGCCTTTCAACGCAACAGCCAACATTTGGCCAGCTTGCTGAAAGATTTTAAAGCGCACGTGAAAACCTTGATCAGCAATCATAGCAATAATACAGCGCAACAAGAAGCTGCTCAGGAATTTAAGGCAATTGCTGCGTTTGAACCCTATTACACCATCAAAGAAAATGTCCTCTTTCCGGTTTTAGAAAAGTGCTGGCCCGACTTTCGTTGCCTGCAAGTAATGTGGTCTTTCCATGATGATATCCGGGGGGGATTGAAGGAGGTGCAACAGATACTCAATACATATCCCCTTCAAATCAAGGACTTTAACAAAAGCATTGGCGATTTGTATTTCAATATGCTGGCCATCAAACTTAGGGAAGACAAGCTCCTGTATCCTCATGCAGCCAACACCATTGATGATCAGCATCTTCAACAGCTTATTCCTGAATGTAATGCCATTGGATTTCCCTATTTTCAAGCTGTCGAAAACAAAAAATCAACCCAAATGACAGAAAGTAATGATACAGAAGGCAGCGTTGACCTTGCTACCGGCGGACTCACTGCCGACCAACTGATTTTACTTTTCAACCATCTTCCGGTTGACATCACTTATGTGGACGAGGATGATAAAGTCCGTTTTTTTTCCGATCCCCCGCACCGCATTTTTCCAAGGAGCAAAGCCATCATTGGCCGCGATGTACACAACTGCCATCCGCCGGAAAGTGTGCATATCGTGCATCAAATTATTGATAATTTCAGAAATGGCAGCAAAGACTCAGCTTCGTTTTGGATCAATATGAAAAGCAAAATGATTCATATCCAATACTTTGCCCTACGCGACAAGACCGGAGCTTATAGAGGTGTGATTGAAGTGAGCCAGGAAATTTCAGCCATCAAAAAGTTAGAAGGCGAACAAAGGCTATTGGATTGGCAATTGTAAATCCTTCGATTTTCACCAACTTATTTCATCAATTGCCGACGGTACATTTGAATGGTGTTTTCTATTCCATAATACAAAGCCTCGCTGATGAGGGCATGACCGATGGAAACCTCGAGTAAGCCGGGGACATTTTGAGCTAAATAGTGCAGGTTTTTCAAACTCAGGTCATGTCCGGCATTCAATCCTAAACCATGATGCACAGCAACCTTTGCAGCTTCAAC
>JADYZK010000358.1 GCA_020853175.1 Bacteroidales bacterium | reverse complement strand
TAACCAAAATCGTTCACAATGTCAGAGATCAACGGAAACAAATTACGCGAGAAAAGATAGGTATAAGTGTCTTCAGGTACATTCCACTTTTTGAGCTGTTGGTACCGCTCAATGATGTCATTTGGCAGATTTTCACCTAAGGTTTTTATCAATTGATCTTCCAGCGGAATAGGAGCCGAATCGGTGTCGGGATACATTCTGTCAGCACCCGGAAGCACTCTTTCAAAAATGGTGGTTCCATCGGCAAATGATTTGCGTGTTTCGCCAGGGATGCCTTCAAAAGCCATTTTGCACCTTTCTTCGATAGTTTCTAAAGCGGTGGGCATATCTGTTTCCGGGCCCCAGATGATGATCAGGGCATCGTCAGCCGAAGCGCCCGCAACTTTTGCATACTGCTTCCATTCGTCGGCTGATAGTTCGGGATGAAAAGCTTCGTTGTGCAACATATTGGGTTTTTCTAGGCAGGCAATCACTTTGAGACGATCGCTCAGCTCATGGGCAAAAACTTTGCCGGGTTGTGTAAAATGCGACAATGCGCCTTTAAAACCGGGTAACTTTACCAAAATAATAGAATGTTTCTTAGCAATTGCTTGTGCCAACGGGGCATACATCAATTGATCGTCTTCCGGTTGATAAGGTATCGCGGCGATTTTCCAGTTTTGATAATTCGGAATTTGTTGCTTGAGATGGTCGCGCAACAAAAGCAATGACCACTGTCTAAATGCTTCAATGTGTGTGAGTTCGGGAATCCATTTGGTGCGAGCCACGCCTTTAATTTCAACGCGTGAACCACCACGACAACTTACATTCACATCTTGTCTTCCGCTACCAATGCCGGTGCGCACTTTGCCTGTGCTTCGGTTGAGGAAACGGATATAGTCGCACGCTTCTTTCACCTCGTCGGGATTGACACACTCAGGATAGGTCACTGTTTCAATCAGCGGCATGCCCAAACGGTCGGTTTTGTAAATGCGGGTATGACCGATATCGGATATTTCGCGGCACGAATCCTCTTCAATGCTCAATTGGATGAGCCTAATTTTTTTATGTTTGAGCTCAATTTGGCCTTCAACGCCGATGATGGCAGTGCGCTGAAATCCGGTGGGGATGCTGCCGTCGAGGTATTGTTTCCGGGTGATGTGCACCTCCCCAACAATATTGAGACGTGAAAGCAAAGCAATTTCAATAGCAATGTTAAGTGCTTCGCGGTTCACAGGAAAAGGGGGGGTGTCGTCCACCTCATAAGTGCAGGCTGTTTCGTTTTTAATGCGGTAGATGATTTCTTTCCGGGTTTTAAACTCCATCAAAGCCGTGCCGTCGTATTCCCCCAATTCGCTCAAGGTGGGCCGCATGTGGCGTACAATTTCAGCATCGTAAACATCGCTTTTGTTGTAAAACCCGGCCGGACAATGGCAAAAAAGTTTTTCTTTGGTGAGCAGTTGCTGGTGAACCTCGAGGCCCGACATGAACCCGATGCGATCGTAAGTTTCTTGTTGAGCGTTTTTGCGACTTACATAACCCGCCTTGCGTTTGGTAGCTTCGTAATTGGCTTGTGCATTGAATGTTGCATCCATCATCATAAAATTTGTTTTCATCAAAATGAATAGAGAAATTTCTTGGGCGATAGCAGGTGAACCCGACAATCCGAAAGGGGAGTTTTTTTGATTTTGCCCCAAAAATAACCTGACAATTGGAGGCAAAAGAAGCTCTAATTTCGTTTCAATGGGCAGCCGTATCATCTGCCTGAGGCGGTAAAAATACTGAAAAAGATTTCCGTAAAAACTTTATAATCATTCTAAATTGTGAACGGAGGCATGGGTTTCTTTCGTTGTTTTAAAGCTACTAAAACAGTCTTTCCCAGCTGATAAAACATGCTTTTTGTTGCCTTTGGTGTTATTCTTGCACCTTAGGCCACTGCGTGGGCGAATAGTTTTATTTTTGCGCTTCAACCCAAGTGCTATGCTTCTACAAAAAAACTTGATTTTTGGTTTTTTTCTTTTGCTTTTGTCCACCACCGCAATGACCCAGCAAAAAACAGTTATCCATGTTGAACGCGCCAAGCAACAGCTTTTTGATAAGCGTATTGGTGCCGACATTGAACGGCTGATTGGCGATGTTATTTTGCGTCAAGATTCAACATGGTTTTATTGCGACAGTGCCTATTTGAATGAAAAAAGCCGCAATTTCGATGCTTTTGGAAATGTACACATCAAAGTAAGCGATACCCTCCATATTTATGGCGATAAACTAAAATACAATGGCGAAAAGAAAGAAGCGGAGCTTTTTGACCATGTTCGTTTGCTCGACGATTCAACAGTTTTGGAAACCGAATACCTTATCTATTACCGAGTTACGCGGTTAGCCTATTATCCTGATAGGGGTGTAATCACCAATGGTGAGAATATTTTGAAAAGTAAAAAAGGTTATTATCAAACCAACAAAAAGGAGTTTTATTTCAGCCAAGACGTGGAGCTCATCAATCCTGAATACATTACGTACACCGATACGATGGTTTACAATACCCTCACTGAAAAGGCATTTTTCTTTACACCTACTTTGATCCGCGGAGAGGAGAACACCATTTATGCCGAATCGGGTTGGTATGATACTGGTCGTGATATTGCTGAAATGCAAAAGAACGCCCAACTCACCACCAAAGACCAGTTGGTGGAATCGGATTGGATTTTTTACAATAGAAATACCGGTTTTGGCGATGCCCGGGGCAATGTGGTCATTACCGATACCACACATAAAATGATTGTGAAAGGCGACATGGGCAAGATTTGGGAAGATGAAGGCCGCTCATTTGTTACAGGACAGGCATTGGGAATTTCTTACGACACAAAAGACAGTTTGTTTCTTCACGCCGACACCTTGTTTATGTTTTTCGATCAGGAAAAGCAGGCCAAACAGGTGAAAGGCTATTATGGTGTGCGGTTTTTTAGAGCCGATTTGCAAGGCACTTGCGATTCGTTGGTGTATCAAATGAGCGATTCGACCTTACGGATGTATAAATTGCCCGTGTTGTGGTCGGCAAAAAACCAGCTGACGGCCGACTCCATTTTTATTACCATCTCCAACCAAGAACTCGATTCGCTGATCATGTACAACAGCGCTTTTATCGTTTCACGTGATTCGTTAGAAGGATACAACCAAATTAAAGGTAAAAATATGGTGGGTCATTTTTTAAACAATGAACTCGACAATATTTTTGTGGATGGCAATGCCCAAACGGTTTATTGGGTGCGTGAAGACGATAAGCGCCTCATCGGGATCAATTTAGCCAAGTCGAGCACCATGCTTATCCGTTTGGAAGAGAATGCCATCAAAGGAATTTCATATTTTAGCGGACCTGCCGAAACCATGTATCCCGAAAAGGATTTGCCCAAAGCAGAGGCGATATTAAGAGGCTTTCAATGGCTCGAAGAACAACGACCCACAGACAAAAACGATGTTTTTAGAAAAATTGAACCCAAAACAGTTGAAGAGGATACGATCAAAAAAACTACCGACGAGCCTAAAACAGACTAAACTTCACGTAACGTTTGGGGTTCAAGCGCACATCTTCGAGCAATTTATTCAACTCTTCGGCAGATTTTTCCAACTGATAATATAAGGTGTCGCTGGTCATTATTTTTCCTATTGACCCTTGTCCGTTGTTGATGCTCGATAGCGTGAAATTGAGCTCCTGAAGTGAAGCATTGGCCGTGCGGATGGTGCTGCCGATGTCGGCTTTTACCAAAGTGTCGGAAAAGGAGGCTGCATTGGATAGAATTTTGCTGATTTGCCCGTTGTTTTGTTCCAGGTTGCGGGTGATGAGCTCAATATTATATAAAATGGAGTTGATGCGCAGTTGTTCAGTATTCACAATCGTTTCCACAGTTGCCGAAGTACGTTCAAGGCTTTTAATTGTAGTAGCCACACTTTGAAGGCTGGCGATGATGTTGCCTTGTGCATTTTCGTTGAGCAAAGTTTGCATGATCACCACCAATGAATCTACTGACGAGATCAGGCCTTCTGCTTTGTTTTTCAACGGAAGAACTTGCGCATTCACCTCGTCCATTAAGCTGGCTTCGATGGACGAAAACAAAGTGTCGTTGGGTTGAATGTTCACCTTTGAATTTCCCAAAATTAAATCAACTGCTTTAGCCCCCATAAGGTCGGAGCTGAAAATACGGGCAACAGTATTGTCGGGAATAGGAAAATCGGTGGTGATTGAAAGTTGAACAATGAGCATTCCGCTGTTGTCGGGGTGGAAATAAATGTCGCGCACCTGACCTACCCGCAAACCGTTCAATATTACTGGATTGCTTTTGATAAGGCCATTCACAGCCGAATATTTCACAAAGTACAGGTCTTCTTTGTTGAAAATGTCTCTTCCTTTCAAAAAATTAAAACCCCAAATAAATAAAAACAAAGCTGCTATGAACATAAATGCAACGACATATACTTTTTTATTTTTCATGATCTATAGGTTTTAATTTGCTTTTTTGTTCTTCTTTATCCCTCATTGGTTAAATGAACAAACCGGTGTTTTGTGCTATTTGCTTATGCAATAGAAGGCCGCGAAAAACCAAATTACTTTTGCAAATATACACCAATGAATATTTTAAGCACAACTGCGCGGTCTTAATAATTTAGAAATCGTCTTTGGACGGCTTCCAAATACGTTAAAAATTAGCCTTCTCGCTTGAATTTAAAGAACGAATAAGAGGCATTTATCTTTTTCTTAGATCCTGTTTGCAGCAGATAAACAGAAAAACCGGATGAATTATTTTTTCATTGAATCACTTATTGGCACACGTTTACCTGCACTAAAAGCTACCACAAAGGCATCGTCGAAACCCAATTTTCTCAACTTTGATTGGTGGGCAGTGGCTGCTTTAAAACTGGGAAATTGTCCGGAAGTGTATTT
>JADYZK010000357.1 GCA_020853175.1 Bacteroidales bacterium | reverse complement strand
TTTCCTTGGTTTGAACCCGATATCAGTCGCATCATCCCATTTGGATCGTAGAAGAAAAAAGGCGCGCTATAACCATCGTAAGAAACACTGTAATCAGTAACATCAACCTGTCCAAAAAAATCAGTAACAAATTGGAATCCAATTTCTTGTCCATTTTGAACACCTTTATAAAAAGCAATTTTTCCATTTTGTGAACCGATCAACAAATCTTTTATTCCGTCTTCATCCACATCAAAAAATTGAGGGCTACTCCAATGACCCACATCAATTTGCAAAAAATGATCGGTTTCGAGTTGCCATCCTCCGTCATGGGTTTGGGTCAAATAAATTAAAGTGCCATTTTCATTGCCCACCATCAAGTCGTCTTTTCCATCGCCATTCAAATCGCAAAAAGCAGGCGCCAATCCTTGCATTTTTAATGCAGAAAGACCTGCTAAATCATCGTCAACCAAGCGCAAATATTTTTGATCATTTGCTTCGATCAGTTTATAGTAAAACAAACTGGATTTGAATTCTGAATGTAAAGTGTTGTTGATGAACCACGATCGGAGGTAGTTTCCAATATTCCCGACTACCAAATCACTAACTCCGTCACGATCAAAATCCACCATCACGGGAAATGCGCCTGATCCAAAATCTAAAGTTTCATCTTGTAAAAAATCTTTTTTAAGTAATTCAAATTGAGGCTGATCGATAGTTCCAACATTCAAATAGAGCCATATACTTGCTTTGTTGGCAGTCACCAAAGGGTTGGGATCGAAAGGCGAAACCAATAAATCGTCTAATCCGTCGTTGTTCACGTCAGCAAAAGCCACCACCGGCATCGAAAAAAGATGAACTGGCGTGTCATAAGAAGGAAAGGAGGTGTCTTGACTTACGATCAGTGCATTTTCGAGCGTTCCTCCATTGGTTAATAGGGTGATTCCCGGATAGTCAACATCGGCAAGCAGCAGGTCGGGCAAGCCATTGTTGTCAAAATCGTGCATCAACATCGTTGCCCCTCTATGCCTGAAACCTTCTTCGGGATGCGTTGGTTTTTGTCCAAACAAACACGAATCGAGGTAAAGTTGATTGTTCTCTTCATTTTCGGCCACGCGTCCCCAGCAAAAATCTGTTTTGATGAAATCCAGCGAATCGGCATGTCCATACTTTTCCATAGATTGGTTTTTGTGCAGCTCGATGTACGTTCCGAGCGACCAAAAGTTGAGCATATCCAGATCGCCATCCCCATCAATATCATAAATGGCCGGATAATCGGCGTTGGTTGAAATGATGTTGACATAGCCGCCTCCTTGGAAAGAGCTGAGATAAGGCCACACCACCAAATCAAAACTTGGCGGAAAAGTTTTTTTATTCTTGTACACTTTTATTCCGGCCCAACCCGGCGAATAGGTAAAAATATCCTTAAACCCATCGGCGTTGTAGTCTGTAAATATAACCCATTCAGCAAGTTGCGGAAAATTGCTTACCATTTCAGCTGATAATTGATAGACGATTTCATTTGTTAGGCCACGATTTAAAAAGGCCGACAAACGATTTCCGCGTCTATCGAAAACAACAAGATCGTTTTTTTGATCTCCATCCAAATCCATCCAGCCAAACTGACAGGCATCGAAACCACCTGTCCAAGGATTTTGCAACATCTTTTCAGGCGATTGACTTACCTGCACCGATTGTCCGTTGGATGTCAAACAATACCCGCCTAAAAACAAAAGAATCCAAAAAACCCTTACCATCGTTCAATAATTTGATTTCAAAATTAGGTAAAAACACTGCGTCCGCCTTCACAAGTGCCGTTTTACTACCTTTGGCATCAAAATTGAAATCATGGCACGCATTCTAATAATAGATGATGAAGTAAGCATTAGGCGAACGTTGCGCGAAATTCTCGAATACGAAAAATATAAGGTTGACGATGCCGGAACAGGCAAGGAAGCACTTGCGCAAGTAGCAGAACATGAGTATGATGTGATATTATGTGACATCAAAATGCCCGAAATGGATGGCATTGAACTGTTAGGTATTTTGCGCCAAAGTTGCGAAACACCGGTGATTATGATTTCCGGTCACGGAACCATCGAAACGGCAGTGGAGGCCATTAAAATGGGCGCCTACGATTATATTGCAAAACCGCCCGATTTGAACCGACTGCTCATCACCATCAAAAATGCCCTCGACAAATCAAAATTACTCACTGAAACAAAAATCTTGCGCAAAGCCATCAGCAAGCAGTATGAAATGATTGGTGAAACTGCCGTGATGGACGACATCAGAGAGATGATCCAAAAAGTGGCTCCCACCAACGCGCGGGTATTGGTTACGGGCGAAAACGGAACAGGTAAAGAGCTTGTAGCCCGTCAGTTGCATGAGCTAAGCAGCCGCTCTTTTGCGCCATTTATCGAAGTTAATTGTGCCGCAATCCCATCCGAGCTTATTGAAAGTCAGCTTTTTGGACATGAAAAAGGCTCGTTTACATCAGCCATCAAACAGCGCAAAGGCGATTTTGAATTGGCCCATGGCGGCACTCTTTTTTTGGATGAAATTGGTGATATGAGTCTTTCGGCTCAAGCTAAAGTTTTGCGCGCTTTGCAAGAAAACAAAATCACAAGGGTAGGGGGCGAGAAAGAAATTCCTGTTGATGTGCGCATTTTGGCCGCAACCAATAAAAATCTCCGCGAGGAAATTGAAAAAGGAAACTTTAGAGAAGATCTGTACCATCGCATCAGCGTGATTGTGATTGAGGTGCCGGCTTTGCGTCAGCGTCGCGAAGATATTCCGCTCTTGGTGCAACATTTTATGCAACAAATTTGCACCAATATGGGAAAACCGCTTCCTTTTATTCATGATGATGCCATTGCCGAACTGCAACAATACACCTGGACGGGCAACATCAGAGAGTTGCACAATGCTACTGAAAGGCTGGTGATTCTTGCCGGCAACAACATTAGAAAGGAAGAAGTGATACGATTTGCTAAACCATTAAAAGATTAAGCAAAGGTTATTGAAACATTTTGCATTCAATTTCTATTCATCACCAACAGAAAAGAAATAAAAGTAAATGTAGTCAGTGATATTTATGCGTACTTTTGCAGTTGCTTTCGGCACAGTTTGTGTTGAGGAAACATCATGGGACTGACCGGTTTTGACAGCAAGATGAATGTTTATGTAAGCATGCCGAGCCTTGCGATGACGCTCGAAAATCTTGATCGCGAACAACAATTGGCGAAAATAACTACGCTCTCGCTGCGTAATCGAATAAAGTAGATTACTGCTTCATCCCTTCATCAGATGATGGGACGAGACATCCCGCGGGTGGAAATGCCTGATACCGGCCTGAGAACGGGGTGCTAATCAATTTCGGGATAGTTTTGACGGAACTTCGACGTTAAAATAAAATTCAGAAGATAAGACAGTGTTGAGGATGGCTTTTTCCTTGCAGTGTTCGAAAACCAATAAAAGCATAAGCATGTAGAAAGCATACGTATTCCTTGTTTGGACGAGGGTTCGACTCCCTCCAGTTCCACTAAATATTGGAAACAAGTAATTTAACTTGTTTCCAATTTCATTTTTTTTATGCGAAGATTACAGATTTCATTGGTTCTTTTTTTTGCCTTGGGCTTCCATTCCTTGGTGAATGCCCAAATGTTGGTGAGCGATACCGTGGTTTCTACCTTTCTCTTTCAGGCCAGCTATGGCTTACAGTCTCCTGGTCGGGACCTCACAACAAATTTTGGCATCAACTCCTCTTTAGGGGCAGTTTTAAGTTACAAAACCAGTAAAAATTGGCTCTGGAACTTGCAAGGAAGTTTCATTTTTGGCGATCAAGTAAAAAATCGTACTACCTTACTCAAACAAGTAAGCACAGCAAGTGGTGAAATTATTGACGGAAATGGAACTTATACCAGCTTAGCCCTTTTTGAAAGAGGAACACATATTCAGCTTAAAGCCGGAAAAATATTTTCATTTCATAAGCCCAATCCCAACTCCGGAATTTATGTGATGACAGGTCTTGGGTTTCTTACACACCGCATCCGCATTGAGTCGCAGTTTGGATCGGCTCCACAAATACAAGGTGATTATGCCAAAGGCTACGACCGCATGAGAGGCGGATTTGCGCATAGCCTGGAGGCTGGTTATTTTTTGATGAGCAACTCCAGAATGTTGAATTTCAGCCTTGGATTTGAGTTTATTCAAGCCTTTACCAAAAGCATGCGCGACTATCAATTCGACTTGAGGGGCAGCGATCCCAACTCCTATATTGATCATTATTACGGCCTTCGAATCAACTGGATGATCCCGATGTATAAAAGGGCTCCACAGAAATATTACTACTATTAGCAGCAATGGTTAGGCATATATATACCTTTGGAATACAGTTATATAGCCTTCTTGTTTTGTTGGCTTCTTTTTTTAGTTCAAAGGC
>JADYZK010000356.1 GCA_020853175.1 Bacteroidales bacterium | reverse complement strand
GAGGACTTCTTCTTTCATGAAGATGAGTATTAATAAATTAGACCGGCTTCGAGCCGGTTTTTTTATATTTCAGGACTAAAAAAACTGAAATGGACCTTCCCGTAACGACGTTCGTCAAAAATATGGGGATGATCAATGTAGCTCACGCCTTTCGAGTGCTCAATCACTAAGGTGCCTTCGGGTTTTAATAAGTTTTTTTCAAAAATTGTATTCACAATTTCTTGGTAAAGGGTTACTTCCATATCATAGGGTGGGTCGGCAAAAATAAGGTCAAACGGCAGTTTTTGAGATTTCAAGAACTTAAACACATCTGCCCTAACCACATTTAAGTTACTCATTGATAACAGTTTGGCTGTGTCTGCAATAAAATGTGTGCACTTAGGATTTTGGTCAACTGCCAACACAGTGGCACAACCTCTCGAAACCAATTCATAAGAAATGTTGCCTGTGCCGGCAAAGAGGTCTAAAACCCTCATGCCTTCAAAATCAATATCGTTGTTCAAGATATTGAAAAGACTTTCTTTGGCCAGATCGGTGGTCGGCCTCACCGGCAATCCAATCGGCACATGAATGATGCGGCGTTGGTGTTTTCCTTTTATAATTCGCATTGTAGGGCGTTGTACAGCACAAAATGATGATGAACGGGCAGCTCTTCCAGTATGTAACTGTATTCAAAAGCGGTGTTGCGTTCGGCAAATTGTATATTTCTAATGTATTGATATATAATGTCATAGATAGGAGATCCCTTGTCTATTGCACCTGAAAGCACCAATTGAACCGTTTCGGGATTCAGTCGCAGTTGGTCCAAGCTGAAAAGCAGAAAGTAAATAAAATCTTCGGAGGTGTTGAAACGGAAATTGTTGGCAAAAAGCAGTTTTTCGGCGCGAAGCACTACCAAATCGAAGCTGTCATTGCGCAGATGCACAAAGGCAGTTTGCTCTAAAGCTTTATTTCTGTTCACGATAAGCAAACTTTCAACCAGTGCCGATTGCAGGTGAACCAATCTGGCATTGGCCCAGATGTCTTTTACCTTTTCTACCAGTGGGTTGGAAAGGTAATACACATTATAGGCATCGGCGGCTTTTAAGGTGTCGAATTGAATCCGGCTATTGTCCTGAAAGGGTTGATTAAAAGCAAGATAAAGACCTTTTTCTTTTTCCTCGAAAAGCGGATTGGGAACAAACGTGTTAAAAGTGTGGTCCACAATCACCAAAACGCTATGAAAAGGGTAGGTGATCCATTGCCGAATCATAGAAAGCTCGTCTAAGGCAGCGGCCAGCTTAACGGTGTTGCTTAAGTGTTTGAGGTTGAAGGCTTCGAGGCAGAGGTAGCGATTTTTGTCCAGCGAGAAGACAACAAAAGAAAAACCATCCGTAGATATTCGGATGGTTAAATGGTAATTTCTTGTATGGTCTTCTTTAAAGGCCTTGTCGAAACGACTGATAGATGGTTTTATGGCAGTAATCATGACATAGGTTTACCAACTACTCCCAGTTGCCGTTTGTTGAGGGTTCGGTGAGTGAGCCCACTTTGAGACCCGGGAATTTTTCAATGGCTTCTTCCGATGCAATGAGGTTGTCAACACGTTGCTTGTCCATGCCTGCAAGGTACATTCTAAAGGGTGCCTTTACTTCAAAAACACTTACGGTTACACCTCCTCGATCAATTTCACCAGCACCCATCTCGAAAGGTATTCCGCCTGAGTGGGGGATGATTCCGATTTCGGAAACGTTGAAATTACGGTGATGCTTAAACAAGGTGTCCACAACTTTTACAAACCCTAAAGTGTCATTAATAGTTTTGGTAAAGGTGGTGTCATTGGGATCGGGGATCACATTCACCACAGGGATTTCGCCCTGGTTGATGTATTGAATCAGCGAATCAAAGCTGCCGGTGTATTTTCCTTTGGCGTTCTTGTAAAGATTTTGAACGTTCCTGATGTCTTTCAGCCGTTGAACGACTTCAACATCACGACGTTTTTTTTCTTTCTTAAAGTCGAGGGGTTGGTTAATGCTGTGATAAACCATGTAACCCAGAATGATGACAACTACAAATAGAACCAGTTTAATGATGTTACTTTTCATGTTCACGAATTTTTTTCATTTGCAAATGTATAGTTTTTATTACAATCAAATGGCATTAAAAAATCGTTGAAAACAACATTTTACCGTCCATTACACGAAAATGTTTTCTTTTAAGCCCTCATTTGATGTCATTCTATTTGTGAAGGGTGTTTTTGAGAAATTTTATTGATTACTTTTTGAGTGTATTATGTTTGCGGGAACTCATTAGGCGGCAGAACCAGCACTTCCAATAAAACAGGCAAAAGGAGTTGAGCCTTAATGGGTTTGGCAATATAGCCATCGCATCCGGCCATCATGCAAGCGTCTTTTTCATCGGACATGGCAAAGGCTGTTTGCGCGATGATGGGGAGGTGAGGAAACAATTTTTTTATTGCTCGTGTGGCATCAAAACCGTTGATGCCGGGCAATTGTATGTCCATCAAAACAAGAGAAAAATCGTGCGTATGTTGGCACATTTCAATGGCCTGCTGACCTTCTATGGCGCGAAAGACGGTCATTCCCCAAGTTTCGAGGATCACTTTTAACAATTCAAAATTGGAATCAACGTCTTCAACAACAAGTACTTTATGACCTTTTAGTTCGACCATGTTTTTTTTGGCGGTAGTTTGTGAGGTTGATGGCAGATTTGAAAGTTGAATGGGCATTGAAATTTCAACGTTCGTGCCTTTTTCTGTTTCCGATTCAATGTGAACTTTTCCGCCGAAGTGGAAAACAATTTGGTGCACGATACTCAAGCCTAATCCCGTGCCTGGGTAAACCAATCCATCACTTTCGTGTATTTTGGTGAATCGTTTAAAGAGCAGATGCTTTTTGTTTTCCGGAATTCCTATCCCGCTATCTTTCATAAAGATTTGAAGGATAGGATTTTCGCTATTGGGATTGAATACTTTGTACCCATATTCAATAAAGCCTTCTTGTGTAAACTTGAGTGCATTGTCGAAAAGATTGGTAAGCACCTGTCGCAATCGGTAGCGGTCGCTGCTGATAATAATATCGTTGGGTGGTATAGCGGTAATCAGCCTTAAATGTTTTTTGCCTTTTTGATGGGTGAGTTGTAAAAATAAAAAATGCACCTCGTGAAACAGTTCTTTTAAATTGTAGGCTTCATTTTTTATTTTGAAAGCACCTGATTCAATGCGTGATAACTCCAATATATCGCCAATGATTCCCAATAGGGTGCTGCCGTTTTCGCGAATGTACCGCACATATTTGCGCAAGCTTTCTTTGGTCAAATCATCTGCTTCGAGCAGCTCGCTAAAGCCAATAACGGCATTAAGTGGCGTTCTAATTTCGTGGCTCATATTGGCGAGGAAGGCCGATTTTAGTTTTTCTGATTCCTCAGCTTTGCTTAGAGCATTGCTTAGGTTCAATTCGTATTGCTTTCTATCGGTAATATCGCGTCCTAACACGATGAGGGCTTTTCGGGTGTTGTTGGGGTAAAAAAGGGGTATTTTGATGGTGTCAAAAACACGCTCTTTTCCATGAGGGTCGGTTATGGTTTCGTCGCTGCGTATCATCGTACCTTGCTGCCAAGCCTGTTCATCTGAAACTACACAAGCACGAAAGGCATTTTCTTTTGAAGGAGAAAAGGCAATCAAATCAAGATCGTTGAGGCCTTTATAATCAATGTTTGTTAGGTCAAAAATGGAAAGAATGGCTTGATTGGCGATGCGCCATTTGCCTTCACCGTCTTTAAAACAAATCATATCAGGCATCGCATTAATGAGCATTAGCAGACGTTCTTCTTGCTCGGCAACGGCGGCATTGCTTGAGGCGAGTTCGTTTTTTGCTTGTTCGAGCAGACGGTTTTGTCTTTTTAAAAGGCTGTTTATTTTTTTGTGTTTCCGGTAAATTCGGGAGTAGAAAAACACCGCAATGAGCAAAACAAAAACGGCTAAAAAGCTGAAAATTAACAGTATCTTACTGAGGTTATTTTCTTTTTGTTGTTGAACAATCATTTTGCTTTGTTCTACTTTTTCGGTTTGGAGGGTAGCCACTTCATTTATTTTTTTGTCCACATCAAATTTAGCTTGAAGGCTTGCCACCGAGGTTGAGTCGTTCAGCTCCTTCATAGAATCAAATAAACTGTGGTAATTTTTTAGGGCATTAAAGGCTTCTGCTGCGTTGCCCAGACGTTCCCAGCTTTTGTAAAGTTCGTCCAATACCTTGATGCGCAAGGAGTTGTCGGGGAAGTAGGCGAAATCTTCTTCGGCTTTTAAGAAAGCGTTCAAGGCCTGACGCTCGTTGTTGTTCAACCGGTGAGCTTTGCCAATGCCTAACCATGTTTTTGCAAGGGGTTTGTTGTTTTCTTGAAAAATCAACAAGGCTTTGGTGAGTAAAATGAAAGCGCTATCTGATTTTTTTTGGTCAACATAAATGTTGCCCAAATTCAAATAAGCATTTCCTTTGGCGCCATGGTCGTTTAGGGTTTCAGCCAAAACGACACATTCGGTAAATTTTTTTATCGCATCGGCGTATTCTTTTTTGTGATAAAGAATTAAACCTTGATTATTGAGTGTTGTTAAAAGCAAGGATTGGTTATTGTTTTCGTTGGCATATTGATAGGCTTCTTCAAAATAGGGAGCAGCTTTCTCGAAGTCATTTAAACAATAATACAACCATCCAATGTTGTTTTTAACATTTCCCAAACCATCAGAGTATTGTTTTAACCTCCTGATGTTAAGTGATTTATTATAAAAATCAATAGCTTTCACATAATGCCCTAAACCGCTGTAAACAATACCAAGGTTGTTGAAGATTTTGGCCATTTCGCTGCTGTCTTTGCTGTGCAAATAAATAAACAGCGCCGAGTCGTAGTAGCTGAGGCTGGTTGGGTAATTTTTTAATGATTGTGACGCAAGCCCCGCACTTTTATATGCTTTGGCAAGCAGCGACTGTTTGTTTGCT
>JADYZK010000355.1 GCA_020853175.1 Bacteroidales bacterium | reverse complement strand
TGTGCCACTGTGTTGGCAGTTGACCAAAATCCTAAGTGTACACATTTCATTGCAGACACAGCCAAACTATTATCAATGAGTAACTTACATGTGGTTAGGGCCGAGGTGTTTAAGTTCTTGAAATCTCAAAAACTGCCGTTTGACCTTATTTTTGCCGACCCACCCTATGATATGGAAGTAACCCTCTATCAAGAAATTGTGAATACAATTTTTGAAAAAAACTTATTAAAACCCGAAGGCACCTTAGTGATTGAGCACTCGAAAGGCGTGAGCTATATTGATCATCCGCATATTTTTGACGAACGTCGTTACGGGAAAGTCCATTTCAGTTTTTTTAGTCCTGAGATATAAAAAAACCGGCTCGAAGCCGGTCTAATTTATTAATACTCATCTTCATGAAAGAAGAAGTCCTCTTTGGTCGGATAATCGGGCCAAATATCTTCGATGCGCTCGTATATTTCGCCTTCATCCTCCATTTCGATTAAATTTTCTACAACTTCCTGTGGCGCACCTGTGCGCGTGGCCCACTCCAAAAGTTCTTCTTTTGTTGCCGGCCAGGGAGCATCTTCAAGCTTTGAGGCTAATTCTAATGTCCAGTACATCTTGTAAAAGTGTTAGTGAAATTTTTTGCAAAAGTAATTTTTTTTCATTGCTTGTCAACAAAAAACAAGTAATGGTTTGAAACCCTTTATGGGTGCGTGTTCCAAAGCAGTTCAGGACTTTTTGTAGTCCAGCTGTAGTGTCGGGCAAGCACGAAAAAGTAGTCAGAGAGTCTATTAAGGTATTTCAAATCAATGGCCATGACAGGAAAAGTCTCGGCCATGAGTGTAGTGATGCGCTCTGCTCGACGGCAAACCGTGCGCGCCACATGGCAAGAAGAAACGATGGGATGGCCGCCCGGAAGGATGAAGTTGGTCAAGGGCGGAAGGTATTCGTTCATGGCATCAATTTCTTTTTCAAGAAATTCAACATCTTGCTCCACCAGTTCGGGCATACTGCGTGTTAAAACACCTTCATGGTCCTCGGCGAGATGCGATTCCAAGCGAAAAAGTTTGTCCTGAATATCAGTCAGCTTCGCTCTATTGCTATCATTGGCTTCAAGAAGATCGCGCAACACGCCAACAAATGAGTTCAACTCATCTACTGTTCCATAAGCTTCGATGCGGGTATGATACTTTGGAACACGCGTGCCGCCAATGAGGGATGTTTTGCCCGAATCACCACTTTTTGTATATATTTTCATCGTATTTAGCTCTATTGATGCCACAAAAGGTGACATTCATATTGTAATGTAAAGTAACAGTTAAGGGAAAAAATTGTTTAAAAACTACTCAAAAAATCATTTCACAGATGCTGTGATGATCTCATTATTGATTTCGTCGGATTCAATGAGTCCGTCTTTGAGGCGAATAATGCGGTGTGCATGTTTTGCAATGTCCTCTTCGTGGGTAACAACAATGATGGTATTGCCTTTGCGATGAATCTCTTGCAACAAACCCATAATTTCGATCGAGGTTTTTGAGTCAAGGTTTCCCGTCGGTTCATCAGCAAGCAATATGGAAGGATTGTTGACCAAGGCCCGTGCAATAGCCACCCTCTGTCGCTGACCACCGGATAACTCATTGGGACGGTGCGTCATACGATCGGTAAGTTGAACGTCAGCCATTACTTTTTTTGCCAATTCGATACGGTTTGCTTTACCGATACCGGCGTAAACCAAAGGAAGCATCACGTTTTCGAGGGCGGTTGACCGGGGTAAAAGGTTGAAAGTTTGAAAAATAAATCCAATTTCTTTGTTCCTGATTTCGGCCAGCTGATTGTCGTTCATGCTGCTTACATCATTTCCATTGAGCATATATTTTCCGCCGGTAGGCGTATCAAGACAACCTAAAATATTCATCAACGTTGACTTTCCCGAACCCGAAGGCCCCATCAAAGCAACGTATTCATTGCTTTTTATGTCAAGATCAACATTTCGCAATGCTTTAACGGTTTCGGTACCCACTTTATAATGGCGCGATATTCCTGAAAGGCTGATCATTACTTTGCTCATAGAAATGTTCGTTTTTATGTGGATTGCAAAGGTATTATATACTCAGAACAAAATGCTGTTTTTCAACGCCATTTCTAAAAAAAACAATTCCATATTGATAAAGATCTATCGAAAGGGTGACAGCAGCGTTCTGACAAATGGATTTCCACGCTTCTTCCATTTCGGCTGACCAATGGATGTCGTCGAAGATAAAAATGCTGTTTTCGCCTGCTTTTGTTAAGCAATGATTGAAGTAGTCAAGGGTAGGTTCTTTGCGGTGGTTGCCATCAAAAAAAACCAAATCGAGTTGGTTGACCTGCTCCAAATTTGCAGCCAAAACATGGTTAAAATTTCCTATTGATAGAGATATATTATTGATATCTAACCGATTAAAAACACTTTGCGCCACTTGCGCTACTGAGGCACAACCTTCCATGGTTATAATCTTACTTTCGGGGTTTGCCAAAGCCATGCTGGCAGCACTCATCCCGGTTGAAGTTCCAAATTCAAGTATGTTGTTTGGCTTATAAAACGCAACAATACGGTAAAGCAATTGGTAGTACTTCATGGAAATCATCCGGTTTTTCGCCAATTTATTGACGCGAATAAGGTAGGTGGCGAATTGTTTGCTTCCGGCTGCAGCGCCAAAATCAACTGTTTCAATTTGGTTTCGGTTTGAAAGCATCAGTTTTTTTGCTTTCTCAAGCACAGCATAAGCAGGGTAGTCTTTGCGATTGTGCAAAACCTTTGTCGAAAACTCAAAAACAAATGGAGAATGGATGCCGTGCGGCCCCTTCTTTTGTAAATGATAGGCAATCGAACTTGTTATTTTTTGGATTAAACTCCTCATTGAAATCAAAATTAACTACTTGTGGTGTATATTACACTATGGTTTCAAAATTAAAATGACTGTCAATAATCATACCATTTGATTTTCAAATCCTTTTATTACATCTACTCTAACACCATTTTCTGCAAATAAAACACATTTCTGGGATTCTGCGCTCTAAGCCGATTATTTGTAATGCGCTGGTATCCTGATACAAGAAAATGGTTTCCATACCACCAATTGATTTCAGAAAAATTTTCTTCGGTAACACGGTCATTGGCGAAGGTATTCTCCACCTTTGTTTGTTCGATTTGACCCACTTCTTTCCCACTGTGGTTCATCATTTTTGAGGTAATCACACCTTTTTTAACAAAGGCAGCAACAATGTCGGTGCTATCAGAAAAAACATCTACCACGCTTTGCAGCCTTTGCAACATTACATCGCGAAGCTCAACATCATTGCTGAAAAGCAAATTGCCTTGCTTGTCGAAGCCTGCAATGAGGCCTGAAAAAAAATTGTAGCCCTCAAAAATAGTGTAAGTAAAAGGTGACAAGCGACCATAAAAATCATAATCCATGCGGGTTTCCATTCGGTATTGTGGCTTAAAAGCCTCTGCGGCAAACAGATAGTTGTCTCCAATGTTTTGAAGACGCGGCTTGTAAAACTGAAAAACAATGTCATCACGTGATTGCTTGTCGCGCGAGCGGGATTGACGCTGTCGTGTGCGCATCAAATCGTCCTTCGACAAAGCCTTATAAATATTGGTGAACCCTTCAAAAGGATGGTA
>JADYZK010000354.1 GCA_020853175.1 Bacteroidales bacterium | reverse complement strand
TGACAGTAAAACTTTGTTCAGCCGATGGGCCCGACATCACTACATAGTTAAATCCTGAAAGACTGGTAGGATTAACGGTCAAATCAGGAGGCGTTCCGGTGCCGGCAATTCCGGCCCAATTGCTTGAAACCCGAATGCCATCGAGCCTCATCACTGGTCCTGAAGAGTTGGAACCTTGACGTAAAGCCACCGTTCCAATCGCACCAAGGTCGGTGCCCGAATTGTCTGAGTTTTCAATCCATCCGCTGCCAGGCTCTGCGCCATTCAATGGCGGGTTAATAATGATTTCTGAATAATCGTTGCTGTTACCGGCTACAAAATTGAACTTCAAAACCACAAGATAAGTGGTGTTTAAATTGTAATTGAAGCCGCTGTAGTTGGGTGTAGTGCTGCTTTGGGCAATGCCAAAAGCGAGTTTGTCGCTGCTGTTGCGTTTCACGAAAATCCTGGCTCTGAAATCAGTTCCTATGTTTGTTTTACCGAGATGGAAAAAGTAATCTCCACTTGTGGAGGCCTCCGAAACCTTTGTGAGAAAAGAGACATACACTACGCCTGATTCCTTTTCATCAAAAGTTTTGTTGACATCTTGGCCTGATTTGGCAAGCTCTACCTCGTTGCCGATGCCCGAAGAAAGGTAGCCGGCATAGCTGATAGAAGAAGCCGAAACGGCGATGGCGTTGGTTCCGCCGCCGCTGTGTGCTGTCCAGCCTTGATTGGTCAAAAGACTCCCTTCGGTATAACTGAAATTTTCCTCAAGCAAGACTTGTCCTTGCATGAACTGAAATACCGACAAGAAACTGAGCAAAAGAAGAGCTGTTTTGTTTTGTAGGAGCTGTTTCATATTGTATTGGTTTGAGAGGTTTAGTTGTTTAAACTGGACGGTGATGGTTTTCAAAGAGCCAAGCTGTCTTAGGCGAAAAAATCTCTATTGAGTTCCAACTTAAAAGTCAAAGTATCATATTCACGTCATTGAACAAAAAGTAGTACCTAAACTGTTCCAAATAACGTATATATATAATATTTAATGGATTAAACTATTTTAACACCAATATTTTGATAAAATAATTCCGCTTTTTGGAATTATATCCCAGAATGAAAAATGTGTTTATTTAAACAGTTCATTCTTTTAGCGAAAGTAACAAAATAAAAACGACATTTCATCATTTTTTAAAGGATTTATTTTGTATTCGGCTGAAAATCATGCAGTCTTTTGAAACTTACTTAGATGCAGCAGCCCAAACCGGACTATAGCAACATGATGCAGCACCACACATCTTTATAACGCATACCCAAATAAAATCATACTTTTACCGTTTCGGATACGTTGGAAATAAAAACCCAAACCGTGAACCTCTATACCCGCAAAAAACGTTGGAAGATTGTGTTGGCTACCGCTGCGTTAGTCATCATTAGTGCGTCCATTTATTACACCAATGATTTGGTGAATCAGTTTGCCAACGAAGAGCGAAACCAGGTGCGCACCTGGGCCGACGCCGTTGAAAGAAGGGCAAGTTTGATGCGCTACCAAGAAAGTTTTTTCATCGAGCTGCGGCAACAAGAACGCGAACGGGTTGAATTGCTGGCCAAGACCTACCAAAAAGTACTGAGCGGCTCGCTCGAAGATGAATTTGGCTTTTACCTCGAAATCATCAGCAACAATACCAGCATCCCGGTCATCATTGTGGATCAAAAAGGAAACATCACCGAAAGGCAAAATTTAGACCATCGTTTTGAAAACCAAACAGTGTTTGAGGGAGAGTTCAAAGCCTACTTTTCGGACTACAGCCCGATTCCCATCAGCGACACCAAACAACTGTTGTACTACCGCGAGTCGAATATCTTCAGCGATTTGAAAGAGGTGCTCAACGATTTGGTGACTTCTTTTCTTACCGACATTGCCTCCAATGCTTCCAGCGTTCCGGTAATCATTACCGACAGCACCGGAACCAACGTGTTGCAATATGGCAACTTAGACGTGCCTTTAAGCAACGACAGCAGCTTTTGGCAAGAACAAATCGCGCTGATGCGTTCGGAAAACACCCCCATTGAAGTGAGTTTTCTCGACCAAGGTAAGACGTTCATCTTTTATAAAAGCTCGGCACTGTTGCTCAAAATGCAGTTTTTTCCTTTGATGCAAATTTTCATCATTGCTTTGTTTCTGCTCATCGCCTATTTGCTGTTCAGCTATGCCCGAAAAGCGGAGCAAAACCAAGTGTGGGCCGGCATGGCCAAAGAAACTGCGCACCAAATCGGCACGCCACTTTCGAGTCTCATCGCCTGGATTGAGCTGCTGAAGATGGAAGAAAAACCATTTGAAGGCATACTTGAAATGGAGCGCGATGTGGATCGGTTGGAAACCATCACCGAACGCTTTTCAAAAATAGGCTCCACGCCTGTGCTTGAGCCCATTAACCTTGTGCCATTGTTAGAAGAAACGGTAGCTTACCTGCGACCGCGCACTTCAAAAAAAATCTCTTATATTCTTGACATCCCCCGTCAGGAATCCTTTATGGTACCCCTGAACGAAGCACTTTTCCAGTGGGTGATTGAAAACCTCTGCAAAAATGCCATTGATGCCATGAACGGAACAGGAAAAATAACCCTTACCCTAAAAACCGAAGGCGAATTGGCACTTTTAGACATTACCGACAACGGAAAAGGAATCCCCAAATCGGCCATCGGCTCAGTGTTTCAACCCGGATTCACCAGCAAGAAACGCGGCTGGGGTTTGGGCCTCACTTTAGCCAAACGCATTATCAAAGATTATCACAAAGGCAAAATATTTGTAAAAAGCTCCATCCTCAACGAAGGTACCACCTTTCGCATCGTATTGAAAAAGCACACCAAAAAAGTCTAGGTTTAAAGTTCGGAGGTTTCGGGTTGCTGGCGCACACACCGCTCACTGATGACAGATCACAGTTCACAGATCACTGATCACCGTTCACTAAAAAAACCTACTTTTATCCGCATTAAAGTCATGAATATAGCCTTATGAAAATCCTAAAAACCATGTTGCAAGCCGTTGTAGGTCTCATTATTATTGTTGCTTTACTGCTGGGCATCTTTCTGTTTTACATCAACACCAAGGATTTTATGCCACTTGCTACCGAGGAGTTGCAAATTATTCGTAAAAACCAAAGCATACTGCATGACAACGCTATCGAGCTGATCAGCTGGAACATCGGCTATGCCGGATTGGGAAAAGAGATGGACTTTTTCTATGACGGAGGAAAATCAACACGAGCCACCCATGACCTTACCATGGAATATATGAAAGGCATCACCCATTTTATGCAATCGCAGCCATCGGCTGATTTTTGGCTGTTGCAAGAAGTTGATTTTAAAGCCAAAAGAAGTTACGATATGGATGAAAGCACCGAAATCGCCTACGCCTTGCCCCAATTCAATTATGTAACTGCCATCAACTATTTGGTTCCGTTTGTTCCCGTGCCACTCACTGCGCCGATGGGCCATGTGAATGCCGGAATGATGAGCCTTTCGCGCTTTGAACCGCGCTTGAGCCGACGTTATGCATACCCCCTCATTGCCAGCTGGCCCGACCGTATGTTTCTTCTGGATCGCTGTTTCATCGAAACACGTTTCAGCCTTGGAGAAGGACGTGAGCTGGTGGTTTTGAACACCCACAACTCAGCTTTCATCGAAAATCAGCGTTTGATGGATCAAGAGTTGCAGATTATCCACGACAAAATGTTGCGTGAATACGAATTGGGCAATTACGTGGTGGCTGGGGGCGACTGGAATATGAATCCACCCAATATGAGGCCGGAGAGCGGGTATAACGGTCATGTGTTCGCCCCTGCTGCAGTGAAATTTGCTTCCGACTTTTTACCCGTCGGCTGGAAATTCAACTTTGATGCCTCCGTTCCCAGTAATAGAAATCTTGTAAAAGCTTATCGCAAAGGCGACAACACGACGACGACCATTGACTTTTTTATCACTTCGCCCAACATCAGCACGCTTTCATTAGAAACCATTGACTTGGATTTTGCACATAGCGACCATCATCCGGTAAGGATAAAGATTTTGCTTCAATAAAGATTCGGTTTGTAGGTTTTGAAGATGCAAAGATGTTTTGTTTAAACTTGCAAATGAGCCAAAAGTAAAAAGCTCTCGTCTCAAGACGAGACCAAAAGCCATTAAACAAACAGCTTATCCGTGCTGGATCGCAGGAATTTTCGAAGGGCAAAAAAAGTTGAAACTCCTGTAAGAAGCATACCCAAAAGCAACAAAACGGCAAATAAAACACCGAGCAGGGTATAATCTTGTAGTTGCGCCATTTCGGGGATAGACCGAAGGCCGACATACAACATCAGCGAAAGTAAAAGTGAGGCAAATACAGCACCAATAAGGCCTTGCACGATGCCGGTAATGACAAAAGGTCGGCGGATAAAGCCCTCGGTGGCGCCTACCAACTGCATACTTCTAATTAAAAATCGCTTGGCATACACCGATAAACGAATGGTATTGTTGATTAAAGCAATGGCAATGGTAAGCAGCAAAACAACAAATACAAACAACACCAACGCGATGCGCCGTATGTTTTGATTGATCAAATCAACAAGTGATTTTTGGTAGTAAACCTCTTTAACATCAGTGTTTTGCAACAGTTTTTGCTCAATCATCGCGAGACTGTCGCTGTTGCCCCATTCTGCCCTAAAACGCACCTCGATGGTTGGCAACAAAGGGTTTTCATCTTCTCCAAGCCATTGAATAAAATCTTCACCCAAGTCCTCCGACAAGCGTTTTGTGGCTTCTTCTTTGGTGATGTAGTAGGTGGATTTCACATGGGGGTTGGCATCGAGAAGTTTCTGCAACTGAATAATTCCTGCCTCACGAACGCCATCTTTTAAAATAATTTCAAAACCGATATTCTCTTTTATGAGGTCGGATAACTTGTTCGCATTGAGGATGATAATGCCAAATAAACCAATGGTGAACAACACCAAAGTAATGCTGACTACCGAGGTAATGTAGGAGCCGGTGAGCTTACGTTGTGTAAATTTTTCTTCGTTGAGCGGCATAGTTTTGAATGATCGGGCGAAGTTACAAAAAAGCATTGAAAACATTCGCGGATGTCGGAAAGTGGTCTTCGACTTCTAACTATTGGCTGTTGGACAGAGCCCCATCCCCAAATCTCTTCATGTTGAAGCCCTGAAGGTTGGATGGTTAAATTTTCAAATCATCAAATCTTTTTGGTCCTTCAAAACGTCCAATTTTAAATCCTTCGCAAAATGTATTAACCAACAGTACTTTAACAATTTTTAATCCTGAAAAAGCGACCACATTGGCAAGATCGCCTTACTTTCGCCAATCAAACCGGAAATGTGCGTTATTTCATTGTTTTCATTGGTGTGTTTTTTGCTTCCATCAACATGGGAATGGCCCAACAGGAGCGCATCTTGCTTGAAGGCAGGGTGCTTTCTGCCGACAGTTTATTGCCTTTAAAAAACGTGCATGTCATCAGTAGGATGACCCGTAGCGGCACCATCAGCGATACTGAAGGACGTTTTGTGCTTCACGCCTTTGAAACCGATACCGTTTATTTCAGTGTGGTTGGTTATGGTTACAGCATCCGCAAATACAGGATTTGGGACCACGAAAAAGACAAACCCTGGACTGTTCTGTTGCGTAAAGATACCGTGATGATGCAGGAGGTAGTGGTGCGTTCGTTTTACGACTGGCCCACGTTTAAATATCTTTTTGCGCACATGGAACCCATCAAAGCACCCGATCTGACCAGCAGCATCGTCATGGATTTGAAAGATATTTTGCTGTATGTGCGTCCGGCACCCATGACTTTTAAAGGCCCTGTTCAAATTTTGTACGACCTGTTCAATGATATGGCCCGCTTGCAGCGTCGTTTGGAGCGCAATCGGAGAATCTACAACAATCAGCTGTATAAAGAAGGTCGTTTGGATGAGATGATTCCCGAAATTCCCGATCATGTAGAGGAGAAGTAAAGCGGACGATTAACTTTCATCCACTACTTCATAGAAACTTCGGTTTTTCATACTTCAAGGATGTTTTGCATCAGCAAAAAAAAGGATTGGTGCTACCGAAAGTTGTAAGTAGCACCAATCGAATGAGTTTTACTCTAAAGTGAACTTGATGGGTATATTGAAACTCACCCTCACATTTTCGCCACGCTGCTTACCGGGAATCCAGCTGGGCATCAATTCCACTACACGCACGGCCTCTTCATCGCAGCCGCCTCCAATGCCACGAAGCACCTTAGCAGAGGAAATCCTACCGTTTTTCTCAACAATAAAATTGATATATACGCGTCCTTGGATGCTGTCTCTGATGGCTTGAGCAGGATACTTAATGTTGTCAGCCAAAAACTTCATCATGGCTTCTGTCCCGCCGGGATACTCAGGCATTTCCTGAACCACAGTAAACACTTCATCGCTATCTGCCCGTGCATCGGCAAATTCCTTCACGGGATCAACCATCTGCGTGGTTTTGTTTCCGGCAGAATCCACCGTTGTGGCCATTATTTGTTCGGCCACCGCCTCAGGCTGAGCGGTTTCGGT
>JADYZK010000353.1 GCA_020853175.1 Bacteroidales bacterium | reverse complement strand
TTGAATGGGCCATCATGCAAAGCAAAGAATTGGTAAGCCACAACACACCCGTCATCCATTTCTACACCATGGGCCGTGCCGACAACATTGTCAAAATTGCAAAAGCGGTTTTTTAAAAGGGCGGTTGGCTTTTAGCTATTGGTCTCGTCTTGAGACGAGAGCTTTTGGTCACTGATGGAAAGTAGGAAAATTGTGAAGCACTAAAAAATTGCGGTAGAACATTGAAGTTAGAAAACAAAAAATCCGGTAGAAAAACCAAAACAAAAGCTGCTGCAATTCCAGGTGTTTTTGGCTATAAAAAGCGACTACATTTTATTAGAAACATTCTTCAATTTGTTTTTTCGGGCAGACAAAATCTTTTACATTTATCATCTTTCCTTTGATGGGAAAAGCGTTGGCAGGCTCACTTCTGATTTCCGATTTTATAGCGCGTGAGTCTTCTTTCGTTGGTCACCGGCGAACTTGCATAAAAGTAGGTGGTAAATACCAAACCAATCTCCTTGGAATACAAATTTGGCATATCGCGTCGGTCTGATCCGGTAGGTGATGACATGGTGTAGGTCGTAAATACACGGTTCGTATTGATCACATCAAAAGTTCCGGCAGGCACAGTCACTTGTGCAGGAGTAGGCTGCATCTGCGCATGAATGGTGTAGATGGTGTCGTTGGTATTCGGGGAAAGAATGGCTTCCATATAAAGGGTATCCGAAAAATTACCCGGCTGAAACAATGGAATTCCCTTTTGATTGATCACGATTCCTGACGAATCGCGAAGCAAATCCATTACGCGCCATCCGTTGGTGCCTAAAGGCCCGTTGCCTTCAATCACAGCGTATTTTACCCCTTCAATGATTGAATCGCGGTGAATGGCAACACTATCGGTGCGGTTCAACAATGATTCTTCTCCGTTGGCCTCAATTTTATAATGTTCATAAACCCAATAACTGCCATGGTTCAAAGGGTAATAAACAGTGATTTCGGGTTCTGGTTTTGTTTCATCATTCTTGTCTTTTTTGCAGCTCGAAAACAAAAGCAAAAAGGCCGCCGCGAAAAGTAGTGTTCTCATATTTTTAATTTTGGTTTATGTTAATCCTTAACGTAGTATCTGCCCCTATTATTGTGACTCGTCCTGAAATTTGTTTACAGTTTTTGGGTTAATTATTCAAAATTTGACACATGTGGTTTAATAATGGGTAATGCAGCGTTTGAGTTTTGTTGGGTTAAAACGGAGGGGCTCGATGCCCCGACCGTTTTAGTAACAATGGTATAAAGCTTTGCCATCGTTTTGTTGGGTAGCTCAAAAATAAGAAATTTATTTTACACATTCCAGATTTCTTTTTTTGTAATAATTTTTCCATTTTCTTTCTAATGGAACAGTCTGATAATGTGCTAATTCAGGTGTTAGAAATTCAATACTGCTATGCAGTCTGTCTACATTGTAGGTTTGAATGATGGTTTTCAGCGCCTGGTTGATTTCATCATAGTTTTTAAAAACCATTTGGTTCAACCATTCATCCTTGAGAATACCGTTAACTCTTTCAGCAATAGCATTCTCGAGTGGATCACCATTTTCAGTCATACTGATTTGAAAATGGTGTTTATTCAAGATACTTACATATTCATCACTGCAATACTGTACTCCTCTGTCAGAATGATGATAAACACCTGAAATTCCTTTAGGGAGTTGCTTGATTGCCATTTCCAATGCTTTTACACTGTGCTTTGCTTCCAGGGTCTGGCCTAATGACCAACCAACGATCTTTCTGGAATAGGCATCTGTAATCAATGAAAGATAGGAAAATCCTTGCGCATTTTGAATGTATGTGATATCGCTAACCCATAATTGATGCGCTTTTGATGGAATAAAGTCAACGATCAGATTAGGGTATTTTCTCAGCCAATGTTTGCTGAATGTAGTATAGACGTACTTTCTTCGTTTACGAATAAGCAGTCCCTTTTCTCTGAGAAAATCAAAGAAAGTATCCCTTCCGATAAATAGCTCATCTGGAAGTTGAGGCTGAATCTTAAGCATGAGTTTTCGCCCTCCGATTCGAGGCATTTTTTTGCGCTCTTTTTGTATCATCTGCAAAACGATCTCATCCTTTAAAACTTCTTTGTAATTGTATTTAACACGCTGATAATAAGCTTGTCTGCTTTTGCCAAACAGTTCGCATAAAGTGTCCATATCGCTATGTACTTCTTGATCGCGCAGCATGGTTACTGTTTGGCTCCAGACTTTTTTCTGATAGAAATTTTTAGCTCTTTCTCAGCAATATCAATCATAGTAGTGAGTGCTCTTGTGCGAAGTTTTTCATGTTCTAATTCCTTTTCCAGGATCTTTATCTTCTGCTCAAGTTCACGCTCTTGTTGGGGT
Organism: Bacteroidales bacterium; assembly: GCA_020853175.1. Taxonomy (GTDB): domain Bacteria; phylum Bacteroidota; class Bacteroidia; order Bacteroidales; family F082; genus JALNZU01. The sequence continues at coordinate 2,873 of JADYZK010000353.1, read as the reverse complement.
TTACTGTCTTCTTTTGACATTTGATGCACAATTTTTAATCGCTCTTCTGTTGGATAACTCAGGCCAAATTTACGCATCCAATTTGTAATACATGAATTTCCTCTGAAGCCATACTTATTCATAAGCTCTTTTTGGCTCAAAGAGGTTCCTAAATACTCCTGAACAATCTTGTATTTAAGTTCGTCCGGAAATTGATTTACTTTCTTTCTCATAATCCTGTTTTTAGTTTACTTTTTGTGTAAACCTATTTCAGGACAAGACATTGTCATAAAATTGGTTTTTAGCCTCATACCTACACTATCCCTAAAGCACTGACCGTGAACCCGAGGAAAAGGTTCTGCGCAGCACAATCTCGCAAGAGGAATCTCCCAAGAATTGTTTTATTTCGCTCCTACGGTGCTTGTCCGGTTTTTGATCTCTTTTATATTATGATGTCGTCCCTACGGGACTTCAGTCTTAAAAAAGTTTATCTCGCGATGAGCAATCGGCTGGAAGATGATTGCTCACCATCGTCGAATCTGACCATCCAAACACCTTCGGTGAGTTTTTCCACATCGAGCTGATAGCTGTGCGATGATTTTTGAACTGTGGTGCCTTCAAACTGAGCTACCATTTTTCCTGTCAGGCCGAAAATGCTGATCTTTAATTGATTGCTAAAGAATTGCGATGTTTCTATCAGCACTTTGTCTGTGGCCGGATTGGGTTGAATTTTTATCCCGTTTGCAGGACTATGATATTCATCGAGTTGTGTCGCGTTGCAATTGCCGGGCATGTTTTGGTCGAGCCAGTTTAATCGGGTTTGCAGGTACGATTTCAAAGCTTGTATTTCGCCGGCATAAGTGGTAGGAATGGGTTGTGGGTTGGGCCAAACATAAACGCCTAAAATGGGCCATCTTACAAAGTTCCGCTCTTGCGATTCGTTGAGCACCAAGGCTATGCTGTCCACGTAGTTGTTCAACCAAGCGTTGCTGAGGGTGGTTGTCCGAAGATCTTCCCAACGGCACTTGAGGTTGTTTTTAAATATGGTATCCTGCATCAGACGTTGCCACCAAAAGGGCACTTGCCAATAATCATATTGACATGGAAATTGATACGCCCAGCCCGTCACCACATCGCCGCTGCAATAATCGGCATTGCGAAAAGCAATATCGTAATCCCAAACGGGCCCCATACGCAACTTTCCTCCCAGGCTTTCGCGTTCTTTGTGCAAAAAGGTGCTTAAGCGGTAGCCATCTACGTTTTTGCTGATTTCATTCACAATGAAGTAATCAACAAAGGTATTTTCAACTGCATATCTGCGCCATCCCAAGTTAGGATCGTTAAAAAACGGCCCGGCCAAAGCGCCTTCAAAAGCATCCACGTAGCCACTGATGTCTTCTTTTTGCCATGGGGTACTATCGTCGGCTTTGGGATATTCATATTGAAAAAAGATGGTTTGTCCGTTGGGATGCGACGGTGGCGGATAATCGGAAACCCATCCGTCGCCACCGCTACCGGTGGGTTTGTCAATCTTCACAATGTAGCCGCCTGTGAGCGGATCGCCACTGTTCATGGTGGTGGTAAGTTTGGCAATATCCACCCTGTCGCCATCGCGTTTGATCTTCTCCGAAAAAACATATATCCCATGATAGCTGCCATTGAGCATCACTTCCACATGTTTATAGCGTGTGGCATAATGGTCCATATCTTGGAACAGTTGGTAGGCCATGGTGTTCCTCATCAAGGTTTTGTCGGTGTAGTTGGCGTTCAAAATCCAATCGCTTTCTTCGGGCATTCCCAATAGCGAAACTTTAAGATCTTCTCCGGCGGCATCCCATGTTTCGAGGCCGAAGCTCTTTTTGGGAAAATCTTGTGAGCTCGATCCCCTCAATTCAATGCCAGCGAAACCATCATACACCGGCGTATCCGTGATGTGATTACGCAGGCCAGGACCATTGTCAATGATTTTCATCCCTGCCATAATTTTTGGATCATCGGGGATGGACTGTCCGTAAGTGTCAATCAGCACGATGGGTAAATTGGATGAGGTAAAAACAAAAGGAGGGGTGGTTGCGGCACCAAAAGTAAGGCTCCATCCGTTCAGCGTTCCTTGGCGGTTGTTGGCTACCGCATCGCGAACAGCTACGTACCAAGTTCCGTTACCATCTTGTCCGTTGTTGAGGTGGGCCAAGGGCTCCTCGGGAAGAAAAGTGCCTGTAAAAGGAGCTTCTCCCATTTGAATGGGAAGGAAGGCTCCATCAGAAAATTTGGTGAAGGTATAGTTGTCGCCGTTGCTGCCGTTGAAACGTGTGAGGGCGATGGTGGTGCTGTCGGGCGACACGAGATATACTTCCAAATCATCATCATGCAAATGGCTGATGTTGATGGCAACAAGTGTTAAGCCATAATCGGCAGTCAGTTGACCGGGCTCCAAACCATTGACGGTGATGGGGAAAAAGGTGAGCACCCCATTTTCAGGAATGTTGCCTCCACTTCCACCCCAAATTTGCGCCTTTGCGCTGGTTGTCAACAAAAGGATAAGCCAAAAAAATATACTTTTCTTCATTGTCTTCTATTTAAACGATCATCAGGATGCAAATTTACAGCTTTAATACATTACTTTTTTTACCCCTCTCGGGTTGAACTTTCAGCGATGATAATTGTTTAAAAGCTATAAAATAATACATGATGAGAGTAGCCGTTTATCGCAAAGCCCATTTTAATGCAGCGCACCGTTTATACAATCCCGCTTGGAGCCACGACAAAAACAACGATGTTTTTGGCTTGTGTAACAATGTCAATTGGCATGGCCACAACTACGATCTGATCGTGAAAGTAGTGGGTGAAATTGATCCGGAAACGGGTTATGTAGTGGACATGAAAATACTCAAACA
>JADYZK010000352.1 GCA_020853175.1 Bacteroidales bacterium | reverse complement strand
CTGAAACAATACTTCACAAAAAAATCGCAATGGATTTTTGGTGGCGATGGCTGGGCTTATGACATCGGATTTGGCGGTCTCGACCACGTTTTAGCTTCCGGCGAAGATGTGAACGTGCTGGTAATGGATACCGAAGTGTATTCAAACACCGGCGGACAGGCCTCCAAATCAACTCCTGTTGGTGCTGTGGCTAAGTTTGCTACCTCCGGAAAACGCGTGAAGAAAAAGGACCTCGGTGCCATGTTGATGACGTATGGTTATATTTATGTTGCACAAGTGGCCATGGGCGCTAACCAAAATCAATTCCTCAAAGCTTTGAAAGAGGCTGAGGCTTTCCCCGGACCGTCCATCATCATTGCTTACTCTCCTTGCATCAATCACGGACTGAAAATTGGTATGGGCCAGTCGCAACATCAAACAAAATTGGCTGTTGAAGCAGGTTATTGGCAACTTTTCCGCTTCAACCCGGCTTTGGAAGCAGAAGGGAAAAATCCTTTCCAACTCGACTCCAAAGAACCTGATTGGGATAAATTCCAAACTTATATCAACAGTGAGATGCGTTTTTCGTCATTAAGAAAAACGTTCCCTATGGATGCACTCGAACTTGGAAAAATTGCCCAAGAAAATGCCAAATGGCGCTACGATCAGTACAAACGCTTAGAGGCTATGAACTTTGAGAAAATTTAGCTTCGATAACTGAATAATTGAAAAAGTCGGATTCACGTCCGACTTTTTTTTATTTTCGCATACACATTAACAAAACTATGAAACGATTTACACAGATCATTTTAGGGATAGCTTTGCTTACCACGCTCACCTTGGCTTGCAGCAGCAATAGGAATATTGCTCTTAAACAAAATGCCGGAGTTGTGGCCGACCCAAGCTTATACGCTACACTCTATCAGCAATTTGCTGCTGAATATAAAGCACTTTGTTTTCAGGCCTACAACATAGCCTCTTTTAGATTAGACGAGGCATTGCAACGAAAATACCACAGGCCTCTAGCCATTGTGCTTGATATTGACGAAACTGTTTTAGACAATATTCCTTATCAGGCAGCTGCCTTGAAAGGGAATTTTGGTTACCCTGTGCAATGGGATGAGTGGATGAACAAAGCCGATGCTGAACCACTTGAAGGAGTGGTCAAATTTTTACAGAGAGCTGAAGATAAGGGTGTTACTATTTTTTACATCAGCAATCGAAAAGACAAATACAAGGCTGCAACGATTGAAAATTTAAAGGCAAAGCAATTGCCCTTTGCCGATGAAGACCATGTGTTGCTGCGAACCGACGGGAATGAAAAAAATACCCGAAGAAATTTAGTGGCGCAAAACTTTGAAATTATCATGTTTGTTGGCGATAACTTAGGCGATTTTGATGGTATTTTCGATACAACTGATGCCCAACTTCGCACGGATGCAACGATTAAATATGCCGATTCATTTGGCGAAAAATGGATTGTGCTGCCCAATCCCGTTTATGGCAATTGGGTGGACGCCCTTCGTGGATACGATTTAAAACTGCCTCCGCAAGCTTTAGCAGATACTTTAAAGAACAGTCTTATTGAGTTTTAATAAAAAAGGCGGGTCAACCCCGCCTTTTTTTATTTAATGAAATTTATTTCTTCTATCTGATGTCAATATAAAAGGGCATTCTTGCTTGAACGCCTTTCATTTTTGTCATGCTTTGCACATATTCAAAATAGTTGTAATATTCACCCAATTCAGCTTTCAATGCAGCCTTGGTGCGGGTTTGGCCACTCATTTCTTCAATAAGTTGTTGAAAAGGTTCTTTTTGTTCTGGCAGTTCAGTAACCCTGTAATCGCTGCCCAACTCAGCTTTTTCGGCTGCATAAGCAATGGCTTTTTCGATGCCGCCAATTTCATCTACCAACCCAATTTCAAGGGCATCAGTGCCGGTCCAAACACGGCCTTGACCAATGCTGTCAACAAAAGTTTGGCGCAGGTTACGTGTTGAGGCCACCAATGAGGTGAAATCGTTATAAATTTCAACAACTTCTTGTTGAATTTTGGCTTCTTGAAATGGACTCAGCGGCTGCATCACATCAATGAAATCGGCATTGTTATTGGTCATAGCCCTGTCAAAAGTAATTCCGAACTTGTTGTTGAAAAGCTTTTGCATGTTAGGAATAACGCCAAACACGCCAATGGAACCGGTGATGGTGTTGGCATCGGAAAAGATGTAATCGGCGTTGGTAGAAATCCAATAGCCACCTGAAGCGGCAACATTTCCCATTGAAATGATGAAAGGCTTTTCATTTTTAGCCAATTCAACTTCACGACGGATGATTTCCGAAGCTAAGGCACTTCCACCGGGAGAGTTCACACGCATGACGATGGCTTTGATTTTGTCGTCTTCTCTTGCTTTGCGAATGGTTTTTGAAAGACCTTCTGACCCAATGCTGTTGTCCGATCCATCACCTCCGGCAATTTCGCCAACAGCATAAATCACTGCAACTTTGTTTTTGCTCTTCGAGTCTTCACCTACTTTGGCATTGGTGTATTTGGATAAGGTAACTTGTTCAATTTTATCCTTTTCTGCTTTATCCGTTTTGGCGCGCAGTTTCGATAGAATCTCATCTTTGTAGGCAAGTCCGTCAACAAATTTCAATTCTAATGCTTTTTTAGCGTTTGAAACCGCTAATTCGTCGGCTATTAAATTGAGTTCGCTCACGCTGATGTTTCTGCTTGCGCTGATGTCGGCAACCATTTCGCTCCACACGGAATTGAGCAACTTTTCGGTTTGCAAACGGTTGGCGTCGCTCATCTTGTCATACATAAATGGCTCAACAGCACTCTTAAACTGGTTGTTAGGTCCACGAATAATTTGCATTTCAACCTCTACTTTTTCAAGCATGTGCTTTAAAAAAGCAATTTGGCTGTTCAAGCCTTTGAACAAGATCATTCCTTTGGGGTTCAGATAAATCTCATCAGAAACACTGGCCAAATAATAGGCACCTTGACTGAAAGATTCGCCATAAGTAATGATCCATTTTCCGGAAGTTTTAAATTCAACGAGTTTATGGCGTATTTCTTGAAGATTGGCCATGCCGCTGCTGACCTCCGAAAGGTCAAGGTAAATTCCTGCTATGTTGGGGTCAGTGGCAGCTTTCTCAATGTTTTTAAGAATGTCATTCAATCCAATAGGATTGCTCGATTTGAAAGTCGAAAAATCGAAATTCTCAAACGGATTTTTGGGACTGCGATCACTCACCGGAACCGAAAAGTCGGCAACCAATACCGTGTTGGGCTTCAGTTTCACTTCATTGTCTTCCGACATGGAAATCACTGCGGTTATCATCCCAATGAAGATAAACAAAAGGATCAAAAGGGTGAGTAAAGTGCCTGCAAAAGAGGCGAACATAAATTTGAAAAATTGTTTCATAATGATTTTTATTGATGAATGTAGGTTTGGATTCACATGGAAGCTGCATAAACCGTGCAGTTTTTTATAAAAATTTGATATACAAAGGTATGTAAATTATTCATTTTGCTTCATGATCATAAAAATGAACGAAAAAGCACTTTAAATGTTCAAAATCGGACATTGTGTTTAAGTTATGAACAACTACTTGTGAATAATTTCTTGTAGAAAAACAATCAAAAAACCGAAAAATTATCCGATTTTTGAAGCGTTAAAAAAACGCCCGGCTTTGACAAAAAACAACTCGTTGATCTATTTCTTTTTACTTCCATTTTTGCTCTGCCATTCCTTGCGGCTGGGTGCAGGAAGCAGCATGATTCCCGAGGGCGATAAAGTTAAAATTGTTGCTCATGGAGTTGACCTCCCGCCAGGATTTTCCATCGAACCTTCCAACTACAGCGTTACTTCCATTTCAACTGATTATGGGAATAAATATGTGAATCCGGCCAAATTTGAGCTGCCCACCAAAATAATGACCAAAGGCTTACTGCCTAAGGAGCGTATGATTAGCTTTTTATGGTTTAACAACAACAAAATTGATATTGTTGATGTTGAAACAATTGCCGATTTGTACGTCAAAGAAGCTGCCAAAGAAGGCGTGAACCACGACATTGCGTTTGCCCAAATGATGCTCGAAACCGGCTATTTGAAATTTACAGGCGATGTTAGCAAGCTTCAAAACAACTTTTGCGGGTTGGGTGCTACGGGTGATGGCGTTCCGGGTTTAAGTTTTAAAACTGTTGAAGAGGGCGTGCGAGCGCACATTCAGCACCTGAAAGCTTATGCCTCAACTGATAGCCTGAATCATAAAAAAGTGGACGATCGCTATGGAAGGATCAAACGTGGTACAGCAACCGAAATTCAACACCTCACCGGACGTTGGGCTACCGATCCTTTATACGATCAAAAGTTGGCGCGACTTATTGCGCTGGTCTATTCCGGTTATGT
>JADYZK010000351.1 GCA_020853175.1 Bacteroidales bacterium | reverse complement strand
GAAGGCAAAAAACTCACCAAGGTAGCCGCCGCCACCACAAGCACCAAAGTACTGACAATCAAACCTATTCCAAAAACAGGATGGATACGATCGGCAACAATAAGTCCCATTTCTGATGAAGCTGCCGGCATGGCGATGCCTTTCCAGGCCAAGAAAAGGAGCAGTGGAGCGCCCCAAACAGCGCCGAGAAATGCAGCCAAAAAACTGTACATACTTCCTTCAACTGTAAATAGCGACACCACTTGCCAACGGGTCATACCCAAGGCGATATAAGTGCCAATTTCGCGCTGACGCCTGAAGATGGAAAGCACTTGTGTGTCGAAAATAGCCAACAGGGCAATGGTCAACAAAAGGCCATACATAATGCTTCCGCTCACTTTTTTCATTTCAATGATGGAGGTGAGTTCTTTTAAAAGACTTTCTCGGCTTTCAAATTTCCAACCGGAGATGGCTTGATGCACATAGCTTTCGTTGGCAACAAAAAGAGTGGCTTCGTTGGGAAGGTCGGTCATTTTTTGAAGCTGGTCAATAGAAAGCCAAATTTGTCCGCCATCAACAGAAGGGACATGCGTATCGAAAATGCCCGCGATGGTGATGCTGGCCGCGTCGAAGGTTCCATTTTTATCGCGCCAGCGCAGCAGCACTTCATCATTTATTTCCACGTTGAGTGCTTCGGCCATACGTTTGCCCACGAGCACAGGAATTTCGGCTTTGCTTGTGGTGAGGAGTTGGGTAGGCAGCATGAGCAGCGTTTGGTGGGCATCAATCCCTTTGAGTTGTGCCGACATCATGCGTCCTTGAGGATAAACGGTGGCTTGGCTGATCAAAATTGGCACCAGTCTGCTTGCATCAGAAAACGGCAAAACGCCATGCGCATCTTGTAAGGTGAAAGGATCCATGGGGTCATAATCGGCATGGCGGAGCTGCCCGTTGCCATATTCCCAAGCAATGCCATCGGTGCGGGCCTGCTCGTTCCAACCGTCAATTAAGCCGTTGTAAAAAATGATCAAAACAAAGGCAAAAGAGAGCACCACCACATTCAGCCAGGTGCGAAGTCCAGCTCCCATCAAGTTTTTATAGGCTAACTGAAATGCGAGTTTCATGGCATGGAGGTTTTAGTGCGAATGATTTCATCTTGAACAATATGGCCATCTTCGAGATGAACCAACCGATCGAGGTAACTCATTACTTTTTCATCATGTGTGGAAAACAAAAAGGTTGTTTGCAGCTCGCGGTTGAGGTCTTTCATGGTTTTCATGATGGCGTGAGCGTTTTTGGCGTCGAGGTTGGCGGTAGGCTCATCGGCCAAAACCAAAACAGGCTTTTTAACCATAGCGCGGGCAAGAGCTACCCTTTGGCCGTCGCCGCCGGAGAGTTTGGAGGGTTTTTTCTGTGCCATATCTTGCAGCCCGACCCATTCCAAGGCTTCCATCACTCTTTTTTTGCGTTCGGTGGCACCAATTTTTTGTAAAATCAAGGCAAACTCAACATTTTCAAAAACGGTGTAAACGGGCAGGAGGTTATAGACCTGAAAGATAAAACCGATATAATGATTTCTAAGTTGGGCTGATTCCTTGTGAGAGAGATCAGAAATTCGTTTTCCCAGCACAGTAGCTTGTCCCTCGGTTGGGCTGTCGAGTGAGCCAATGATGTTGAGTAGGGTTGTTTTCCCTGATCCACTGGGTCCTACAATTCCTGCAAACTCACCTTTTTTAAATTCGAGGTGGAGGTTTTTTAAGGCAGTGAACTCACCATTGCCTACTGGAAAGCGTTTGGTGAGGTTTTTGATAATGATAATTTTGTCGTTACCCATTTTACTTTTTTTAATGGTTAAATACTAACATGAGGCGGATTCCGGGTCCGGTAAAATTGTTGACCAACTCGTTTTCTTGAATCCCTTGCAGGGTTTCAGGGTTGTAGTACAACATGATATATCCGGTAGATTTTTTAATTTGATGCTCGTAGTTGAGAAAGAAGGAGAAGTCATCGGTGGTCCAACTTCGATACAGCACAACGCTCACATTAGAAAAAAGCGTGAGCGGGTAAGAGATTGTGGTAGCAGTGAGCTGGGAGGTATTTTTGAAGCCAAAGGCTTGCTCATCGTTGGTCATCAGCAAATGCTCGCCCAAAACATTGAGTCCGTTGCCGAGGCCAAAAGTGTAGTCGAGGCCTATGTTGATAAAACTTTGGTGGGTGAGGTGGCCTAAGTTTTTGGCTTTGCGCACATGTGCAGCTTCAAACCACAGACCCACCTTCACGTCCCACTTACCGTCAATGCTGAAGCGGTCTTCAGGGATGTGGTCGAATCCGTTGGCCGGAATCAAAGATCGTGCATCGGCGGTGCGGTGGTGATAAGAGAAAGCCAGCTCTCCCTTTGGAACAGGCGTTTGAAAACGGCCACCAAATTCAGGATTGTTTTTGTTGGTTTCAATTGCATCGTAACCTCTTGTTTTTTGGTTCCCATAAAGCACCCACAGCCAAATGTTGGCATTGTTTAAAAAATAATAGCGACCCAAAGCGGCATAAACGCCATTGGTTAATTTGAGTGGGTCGCGCGGATCAATTTGATTGAACCACTGCAATGGACGCAGCAAGGTGGCTGATCCAAAATCAATTTTTTGCAATCCCAGCCTTAGTTCCAATTGCTGGGTAGTATATCTGATCCAAAAGCGGTAGGGCTGAAGGTCGCCATCGGTTGAAGCGGGTTGTGCAGTGCCAAAGGCTAAATTTCCATAAATATTGGCAGCAGTTTGAATGCTTAGGGTTTTGCTTGTTGAAAGTTGAAGGTTGTAGTTAAGCTCGGGGATGTAGCGCAGGCCAAGCAACACTTCTTTGTCGGCATCGGGACTGTAATTGCCAAAGCCCGACAGCTGTCCGTCGAAAACCAAACCGTTTTGTCCAAAAGTGATTTCTGT